>CBFCYU010000141.1:0-4962 GCA_965602415.1 uncultured bacterium
TGGGCTCTCCGTCTTGGGACGACTCACCCGCACTCTCCTCCTCGTTCCCGAACTGCTCGATCAGTTGCTCGACGATCTCCTCGACGCTGCGGGGCTGCGGCGGATTCATCAATTCGTCCAGCCCTTCCTGGATCTCAGGTGGGAGTCCGCCTCGGTCCAACTCTCGTTGCAGCGCCTCGAGTTCCTCTTCGGTCAGCTCGGGGGGATCGGACGGAGGAGAGTTCTCTAGCCGGTCCCGGATTTGCTCGAGCAACCGAGTGATGGTGCCTATTGCCTCGCTCTGCAGCCTGGCGAGAGCCTCAATGTCATCTGGTGATACTGGGACGAGGACGGCCTCGTCGGGCGACATCCCGAAAATGTCTCTCATGACGTCTTCGAGCGTCTGATCGCGAGCGGGCGTGTCGAGCGTGGGCATGCCTGATTCCTGACCGGCTTCCGCATCGGCCTTGAGCGTCAACGGGGCGGTGGCCGGCATCATCGGCGAGGTGGGCGAGTCGGCGTCCTTGGAGAGCGGATCCTGTGCTAGGGTGGAGGTCTCCTCGAGGATGTCGAGGGGCGATCCGGTGACGCTCGGAAGCGGGACGAACGCGAGACCAACCGCAAGGGCGATGCAACACGCACCCGCCGAGCTCCCGAGGACGGTACGTCTCCCAACCGGCAGCGCCGTCCGCCACTCTGTTGCGGCGTCTCTCACTTCCGCCTCGATTCGCTGACGGAAGATCGAGCTGCCGCCGCGCTGTCGGAGTTCGTAGAGGGAGCTCAAGCGAGCGTTCAGTCCGAGTGCGTCGTCGATTCGGAGCAGCAGATACGGGATTCGCGGCTGGCTTGAATGACCGAATGCATAACCGACTGCGCCGGCGGCGAGCGGCGGCAGGACGAAGGCGGCCAGAGTCCAGTAGGGAAAGGGGATTCGTAGCAGGCGGACGGCGATCATCGCGCCGAGCGCGGCGAGTGACATGCCCGCCATGGCATGGCTGGCGAGCGACAGCCCGCGTAGCTTACGGGCCCTGGACTCAATGACGCAGAGGAATCGGGAGTAGTCAAACGGCATGGGACCTCCTGATCGGGCGCCGTATGCTAAACAGCTGGATGCAGATCATCAACAGTACAGACGTGAACGCGAGGGCGTTCTCCGCGCCGGAGGCGGGTTGCATGATCCTCAGTGCGGCACCGATCGGACTGAAGGCAGCGACGATCGACGGGATTCGCGCGAGGAAGCTGACGATCCAAGGCACAACTAGGAACAAGCCGAACAGCGTGTATTGCAGGACGAACGGGCGGGAGCGCCGGGCGCTTCCCCAGATCTCCAGTCGAAGGCCGATCAGCGAGAACATGAACGCGGCCATCGTTGCATACACGATGAGGAGGAGTAGTGCGACGTCCCTTCCGGGTAGCAGCGCACGGGAGAAGATCAGAAACGGGAGGGCGAGGAACTGGCCGAACATTGCGTGTACCGAGAGGGAGAGAATCGTGTTCCAGCGGAGTCGCCCCCACGAAGCGGATGCTGAGCCACGGGCAAGCCCGAGAAGAGCGGTGATTGTCACGTAGACAACGAAGAACGTCTGCGGCGGCGGCTCCCAGTGCGGCTCCATCAGCTGGGCGACTCGAGTCGCGGGCGGGATCGAGACCAGAAGGCCGATTCCGCACGCGAAGAGCAGGAAGTAGTATCCCTGTATCGCACGACTCGAGAGGACTGAACTGGTGCTAGTCATCCCATTCCCCCTGAACGACATGGAGCGTCACGAGTCTCACTTTTCGATCCGTTTCTTCGTCCGACTCGACCCATCGTGCTGAGTGGCCGATGAACCAGACTCCTGTCTCAAACGGGAATACCTCGGACAGGGACTCCAGGACAGCGCGCGAGTCGCTGGAGGCGGTCGCCGCCAGCTCGCGCAGGCTGTGCACATCATCCAATGGATGAGTGCTCGTCCCGCAGGGAACGGAAGACACGTGAAACCCGAGGCCATTGAGAATGAACCACGCGTCGTCGATCTCTGTGCCCGACTCCTGGTCGAGGACCAGCAAGTCAGCGTCCGTGTCATACGTGAGGTGAAGCGAAGGCGGCGACGTGCCGTACGAACAGAACGCCTTATACGTACCGGGACGCATTGGCGCGGTGATGTGGGCGTCGAGGAACGAGTGCTCGAACATCGCCGGGAGGACCTGGGACTGGGGCATGAGCGTGTAGAGAGACTCGGTCGTCGCGGCGACGGAGACGGTTTGGATTGGGATGGCCTCACTCGACGCCGAGTGGGTCAACCGCCCGTTCCTAGACCACAAAAAACCGACAATATCGACATCAAGTCCGAACCATGTTTGAAGATATAAGTGAGTTCGAATGGCATGTTCCGGAGTTGCGGTTTTGCCTTCATTGGCATATAAACCGGATAAAACCGAAAGCAGCGTGAACAGAACCAGAACGGAGACCATGGCTCCCTTCCGATACTTCCGGCCGACGGCGACGGACACTCCGAAACCGAGGACACACCCTGCGCCGAGAAGGAGCGCGGCCGAATAGCCGGGCCGGACGACGGGAAGCGCCCCAAGCAAGGCGTCCGAAAGCTCGGCCAACGTGAGCCGGGTCGACGTGGGGATCGAATCGGCGACCAGCTCGATCTCGTCCTGCGTCAGATCAGCCGCCCTCACGGTAACGAGGGCGACGTGCCCTGCGCCGTAGGGGCGGACGAGAAGGAGTGGAATGCCATCACGACGAAGGAACGCCTGGGTGCTCGGTTTGGGGTCTCCGATCAGGAATCCCGAGCTGTCAGGTCCGGCGACTAGAGCCGGATCGGTCAACGGAAGGAGGTCGCGGACGACCGGCGAGTCAAATCGGAAGTAGTCCGGTCCGCTCAGCAGAACCGCGGTTCCGCCCGCAAAGACCCATCGTGCGATGGTGTCCCAGCTCTCCGGGGGCGGGGCGGCCGAGATCCACAGGCTCTGTGCGACATCGTAGGCCCACCAATCTCCAGGGAGGTCGGTGGCGTTCACCGGAAGCGTTTCGTCTCCGAGGGGGAAGGGGAGCATGCCGTAGACGACGGGAAACGGATCGAGATGGCGGGTCGAACGTAGATCAACTTCCTGCTCGGCAAGCGTGGCTCCTTGGCTGTCGATGAGGGACACCAGGATCGGATTGAGCGGGTCGTAAAGGGGGATGGTTGTATGGTAGACACCGTCGGTTCCGATGTTGAGAGCTGGCTCTTGCAGGACGGTGGCGGTGCCACGCCATGGACTTCCAAGCGTCTGAGTGACGAGAATCGTTGCGGCGGCTGTTCGATCGTAGTCGCGAACGCGGATCCGAACAGGTGCGTAGCGCTCCGGAAGGACGTGCCCATTGAAGCCAATCTGAACTTCGATGGACGGTGCTCCCTGGGCAGCGATGGCACACAGTCCCATGAGAGCCGACAACACCAACAACCTGAAGGGAGCGTAGTGGTTTGGATTCCGCCCGATCGTCATCCTGCCGAGTGTATCGGGGAAATGTAAAGAAATTGAGGAGACGTCGAGGCCGCTCGGGAGTTCTTACTGCGGCAGTCGCTCGACCGCGAGGGCGGCGTCCTCACTGAGGACGTCGGCGTAGATCTGCGTTGTCTGGATCGATCGATGGCCGAGTTGCTTCTGGACCAATCGGAGATTGAAGTCCGACGCTCTGTAGAGGAGCGAAGCGTACGTGTGTCGGCAGGAGTGGATTGAGAACCGCTTGGGGATCCCGACGGCGTCGGCGTGCTTTCGAAAGATCCGATAGACGGCGGTCCGGGTCAGTGGCCCTCCTCGGGAGGAGATGAACAGGAAGGCGCGCCCGGCGTTCGACTGACCGACGCTCTCCTTTCGGGCGATGAATTGAGCCAGGTGGTCGCACAGCGCCGATCCGATCCGTACCCCTCTCTTCTTGTGTCCCTTCCCGTCGCGGACGATCAGCGACGCGTGCGCGCGATCGAGGATGATGTCGCGAAGCTGCAGCGCGCAGATCTCCGATACTCGAAGGCCGGAGTCGAGTGCGACGTGAAGGATCGCCCAGTCGCGTATCGGATCGGCTCGACCGTCGGGCGATGGCTCTTCGGCGCTGTGCTGACAGTAGGTCTTGAGCGCTTGAACCTGGTCGGGCGTCAGGAAATCTTCGTGTGTCACGTCGAGGGGCATGTTTCGTCCTCCCTTGTCCGGAGAGGAGCGTAGCAAGCGGGAGGCCATCGGACGGGGACATCTTTCGCAACAAAAGGGCACTTTTGTTGCGAAATCGCCCCGAAGCACGTGAAAACGACGGTGGGAACGGGATGTGCGCGTCTTCGCGCTCATCGTCGCGTTGATGCAGAACGGTTGCCCGCAAGCTTGGAGGCCGTTCTGAGGGTCGCCGGACCTCTCCGGGGCGGTTTGAGGGGCCCCTCAGTCGATCGAATATCGCTGAAGGATCTTCTGCTCTTCCCCGACGACGTTTCCTTCGACTTCGACGTACGGAGAGAGCGTCGAGTTCTCGAGCTTCTCGCGGAGGAGGCTGTCGAGTTGGAAGATCCCCGCCGAGTTCGACATCTCGATCGAGATCTTGATCGGACGCTCTGTGCCCCGCTCGAGGCGGACCTTCTTGATCGCCATCGCGGAGACGGAGTGGATGGTCGGGCCGCCGATCTCGAACGGGATCCGCGCCCGGCCGGATTCCATGTCGAGCGCGTCGGCGACCTTCACGACCCCGGCCTCGATCGTCAGCGTCCTGATCACGCGTTGATGGGCGTAGATGGCGTGAAGGATCTCACCCTTAATCAGTGAGATCGTCCGGAGATCGTAGATCCGGTCGAGGAGCTGGTCGATCAGCGGAGGTGCCAGGACAAGCGATAAGAGCTCGTGATTCTCGCGATGGATGACGTGGCCGACATCGTGCAGCACGCACGCGAGGACGACGACGACCTCGGCCTCATCGTTGGTCAGGCCATGGTTCGCGACGGCGCTCGGGGTGACGCCTCCCTCGACGAGAAG
>CBFCYU010000142.1:0-4822 GCA_965602415.1 uncultured bacterium
GTCGATACGTAGCTCGAAGGAGCGACGTACGAATAGGGGATCCCGATTAACGCGGCCAGGTGGAAGACGATGCTGCAACCGCTGACCAGTCGCCGCACTTGATGGGGATCCAGGATGTCGCCAGTGACAATTTCGACCTCGCTCCGAATCGCGGAGGGGATGAACTCCAGCATCCCCCAGTCGTTTCGCGAGTTGTAGTGCACCAGTGCGCGGACGGAAGCTCCACGTTCGACAAGCCTCTCGATGAGGTGACTCCCGATGAAGCCGCCTGCCCCTGTAACAAGTGCCCTCATAGATCACCCCTCCTCACGGCGCCAACCGCCAAGCTACCGCGAATCACTCCGAACTTCAACTGGCGCTTCAGGCAATCTCACAAGACGCTCGAGGAAAAACAGATGTTCCTGTAGATCATGCGAGTGTGTCAAAGAGCGAAGTGACCGGAGTATGCGCCCGCTCGGCGGAGTCAAGGACCACCTCTCGAGTAGGCATGGAGGTGCCCCCGACCGTCAGCTTTCGGCACACATAGACCACGTCCTGTCTGACTCACTCCGAGCCCTCCATGAGGGCAACGATATTGCGATACAGCGACAAGTACTGATTCACGATGTCGACAACGTCGAACCTCTGCTGGGCGATCCTCCTCGACTGCCTTCCCATGGCTTGACGTAATTCGGCATCCTTGATCAGGCTGTGGATCGCCTCCGTCAGTGACGCGACGTCACGCGGTGCTACGAGGATGCCGTTTCGATGCTCTACAACAGTCTCACGACATCCAGGCGCATCGGTAGTCACAATCGGGAGCTCCATCCCCATCGCTTCAAGAACCGAGCGCGGAACGCCCTCCCTATAGTAGCTGGGGAATGCGTAGATATCACTGATTGCCAGCCAACGCCGAATATCCCGCTGCCATCCAGGGGCAATGACAGTGCCATCCTGCACATGGCGGTTGACAGCATCCCAAGTGATCGACTGCAGGTTGCCCGCGTCAGGCTCGCCGACAAGGACAAACACCGCTTCACCGGCCAGCCTCCGCGCAGCTTCGAGAAACTCCATGACCCCCTTCTGGCGGATGAACCGACATGCTACCATGACGACAACCGAGTCCTCGGCAATCCCGAGATCCGATCGCAACTGCATCCGCACTTCTGGCTGCACGCAGCTCGGCGAGAAGTCTGCCGTGTCCACGCCGGAGCTCGAAATCAGGCAAGCTTGCCTGGATGTACAGAGTCCCCGCCGCACGTAGTAGGACATGTCATCCATGTTCTGGAACACCACAGCGTCCGCCCGTCTTCGGACCGAGTACATCGCGAGGGCATTGACAGCGAACCGAAGTGCGGCCATCGCCGACCCAGCTCCGGGAGAGTAGAGGAGCCCCAACCCCGTGACCGTGCAGATTACGCCGGGATTGCCAGACCGGTGCTTCGCCAGTGCTGCATACACGTTTGGTCTAAGTGTGAACGCATGTACAAGGCTCGGTCTGATCTCATTGAGGACCGCGACCAGTCCTTGAACATCTCGCCTCATGCGTAGCGGATTGAGGGACGTTCTACTCGCAGGAAGAGGAACGAACTCGATACCATGACGTGTGAATTCAGAGTCCACAACCCCAGGCGGGGCAATCGCGAAAACGCTTGCCCCGCTCTCAACTAGCCTCCGCATGATCGGAAGCCGGAAGCGCAGAAGCCTACTGGCTGCGTGAGAGAAGAACGCAAACCGCAGACCGCTAAAGCAGTCGCTCCATCTTGGCCCAGTATCAGCTGCTTCGTCGTTCACCGATTGCGACACCACACATCCTCCCTCAACGATAGAACCAGGAGGCCTCCGCGACCGGCCACGCCCTTTCCCGCTTGTCGGCTTCTCCGACACCGCCGAGCACCCATCGCTCCGCAAGTGGGAGGTTTACCTCTTCCGGTTGACGTTTGCCGATCGTAGCCATGGACAGGTGTGAAGCACCGGGCCGAGACACGCTCCACGCTCATTGGGCCAGGCCGCATACGGTCCGTCATCACACAACGAGGCCAGAACCAGGCAACAGACTCAGACAGGCTGGTTGCGTGCTTCGCTGGACAACCAGACCGAGCGCTAGTCTCCACTGCTTCTCTGTCCCACTCCGCGGTAGTCAAAACCGAGTATCTGCATTTCAGCAGGCTCCAGCAGGCTTCTTCCATCCACGATCTTCGCGCGCGCCATCGAGTCGCGAATCTTACCGAAGTCGAGCTCCCGATACTCCGGCCAGTCAGTCAGGATAACCAATACATCAGCGTGCTCGACCGCCTCGTAGGGGTTTTCGAAGTAGTCGATATCAGGCATCAGTGTTCTTGCTTCGAGAAGCGCCTGTGGGTCGTGAGCGCAGACGACCGCTCCATCTCGGCGCAATGCAGCGATGATCCGAAGTGAGAGAGACGTTCTGACGTCGTTCGTGCCCGGCTTGAACGCCAACCCGAAGACCGCGATGGTCTTCTTGTACAGCGGGTACCCGGCGGCTCGTCGCACCATGGCAACGGTGTTCCGGATCTGTGCATCGTTTCGCTCCAAGACGGCCTTGAGGAATGTCGGTTGGTAGTCGTTGTTCTCGGAGATGCGGATCATGGCCTTCAAATCTTTCTCAAGGCAGGGTCCCCCAAATCCGATTCCTGGTTGTAGGTAGTGATGGCCGATACGTTCGTCGAACCCCATTCCGCGGATCACGTCGCCAACGCTTGCGTTCACCGCCCGGCAGATCGACGCGATCTCATTGATGAAGGATATCCGGGTGGCGAGAAACGTGTTGGCCGCGTACTTGACCATCTGGGCCGATGCGATGTCCGTCTGCACAAGCGGAACACCGGTGCGTGGCACACACGGGCCGCCTTCCGAGATCGCTGACGACTCGTCACACAGGAAGGGCTCATAAAGCTCACGAAGCATGGCACTTGCCCTCTCAGACGTTGTCCCGAGCACGATTCGGTCCGGGTGGAAGAAGTCGTAGAGCCCTCTTCCCTCACGGAGGAATTCCGGGTTGCTCGCGACGTCGAAGTGCGCCCCTTCTTCTCTCCCCCTGCCAAGGATCGAGCAGACCAGATCGAGTGTCCCCACCGGCACTGTCGACTTCATGACAAGGACCTTGTACTCATCAAGGTAGGCGCCGATTCCTTCAGCAACATCAATCACTTGCGAGAGGTCGGCCTCTCCGTCCTGTTTCTCCGGCGTGCCAACGGCAATGAAGACGATCTCACCGTGGCTCATCCCCTTCTCGAGATCGGTCGTGAACTCGATTCGCCCGGCATCCAGATTCCGCTGGAGGACGTCGTTCAGGTCAATGTCCTCCTCGTATATGGGCGAACATCCCCCGTTCATCATCTCAACCTTCGCTGCGTCAATGTCGACATTGACCACGTCGTTCCCAAGCTCCGCGAACCCAAGACCAGTAACGAAGCCTACATACCCACTTCCGCCGATTACGGTGATCTGCACGCGTTAGCCTCCTCCGGCGAGCAACCAGGAAATGAACCGCCTCACTCCGTCTTCAAATCTCACGTTCGGCGAATACCCAAGCAGCCTCTTCGCTTTCTCGAGATCAGCGCAAGTAACCGGGACATCGCCCGCCTGCCGAGGCTGTTCGTCGAGTTGGGGCTGCACCCCGAGCGCGGCCGAGACGGTCTGAACCATCTCCGTCAAGGTGACCACTCTGCCGCTCCCGAGGTTGATGATCTCGAAATCGAACGGTCGCTCGATCGCCCTGCAAACCCCGGCGACCGTGTCATCGACGTACGTGTAGTCGCGTTTCGAGTTTCCGTCACCGTAAACTGGAATCGGTTCACCCTCTAGCATCAGCCGAGCGAACTGATGAATCGCCATCTCGGGACGCTGCCGTGGGCCGTACACGGTGAAGAACCTGAGGATCGTTGTCGAAATCCCGTAGAGCTTCGCATACGTGTAACAGAAGAGCTCGGCCGCCTTCTTCGAGGCTGCATAGGGAGAAACCTGCCAATCGGTCGGGTCTTCCTCGGAGAACGGAACGTCACTCCTCGCCCCGTAGACAGATGACGACGAACCGAAGACGAATCGCTCAACCCCCCGACGATGCGCGGCCTCGAGGAGATTCACCGTGCCTTTCACGTCGACGTCGGCATAGGCAGCCGGCATCGCGAGAGATGGGCGCACACCTGCAAGTGCAGCAAGATGAAGGATGCAGTCAACCTCCTGGTCCGCAAGAATGCGATCGGAGAGGTCCGCATCCAGGATGTCGCCCCGGACAAGCTCGAATCCCGAGTGGGCTAGGCAACTGCGGATGTTCCGCCGCTTGATGCTTGGATCATAGGTATCGTCGAAGTTGTCCAAGCATACAATAGAATGACCATCGGAAAGCAGCCGCTCACACACATGTGAGCCGATGAACCCCGCGCCACCCGTCACTAAGATCGACATCAACCCCACCTCGCTTCCCTTTCAGGCACAGCACAGCAAGTGGAACCACTCCCGGTATGGGGAGCGACGCTTGTCCTGTAGGACGTTACCGTATCCGCCCTTGATTCTCCAACGTACGCAGCCAGTGCTTGCGGTTCGGCACTCACCACATCGCAGGCGGACAGCGGAGCGTCAGCCAGGAGTACGCGTACGTGTCGTCCCATCCTGCCCAGCAGTCCACGTGAAGCAGCAAGTTGAACCCGTCACAGGAAGCCCACTAGGGTGTCCAGTCCCGGAATGGTGTTGACACTTCAGTCCTCCTCATGCCGGTGTTCGCGGATTGCGCCCCAGAAGATCTCGGCGGGCGTCCGTCCTTTGGTCCGATAGCCTTGGTGCGGTCTGTGGAAGTTGTAGAACTCAAGGAACGAAACGAGGG
>CBFCYU010000143.1:0-4819 GCA_965602415.1 uncultured bacterium
AATCCGCTCTCCGGTCTGTTTGGGGCACTGCACGAGGGCGGGCACGCCCTGTACAACCAGGGGATGGACGACGACCTGTACACCCTTCAGCTGATCGACGGGGCGTCCCACGGGTTCCACGAATCGCAATCGAGGTTGATCGAGAACCAGGTCGGGCGGAGCGTACCGTTCTGGACATTCTTCCGGCCGATCCTCGTCGGCGCGTTCCCGACGCTCGGCGATGTCTCCGTCGACGCGCTGTATCGCGCGGCGAACGGCGTCTCTCGCTCGCTGATCCGCGTCGAGGCGGACGAGGTCACGTACAACCTGCACATCATGCTCCGCTTCGAGCTCGAGACGAAGCTGCTCGACGGTTCGATCCAGGTCGCCGACCTCCCGGCGTTGTGGAACGAGGCGATGGGACGCTACGTCGGGGCGACCCCGGCGAACGACGCCGAAGGCGTGCTGCAGGACGTCCACTGGTCGGGTGGTCTGATCGGCTACTTCCCGTCCTACATGCTCGGCAACCTGTACGCCGCCCAAATCTGCCGGACTCTCCGTGAAGAGATCCCGTCGCTCGACGAGCAGATTGCCGACGGGGATTTCGCGCCGCTTCTCACATGGCTACGCGACAAGATCCACCGTTTCGGCGGCGTCTACGAGCCCGGCGAGCTGATCGCCCGCATCACCGGAGAGAAGCTGAGTTCCGAGCCGTTCCTGGCATACATCACCGACAAGTACTCCCGGATCTACAATCTCTAGGCGGCTTCAAGGCTCTTACTCAGAGGGCTTCCGGCGCCGGATCCGCCGGCGAGGCTTCCGGGACCTACTCTGCCCCTTGCGGGCGGAGATCGGCATCGTCGACTCGGGCGCCTTTGGCTTACACATCGCCGCCAGCGCGTCGTGGATCGTCTCCGTCTGGTACTCGCGGGTCTTCTGGGTCACCGGGATGAAGTCGAACGGCGCTCCGCGCAGCTGGCGGGCCAGTCGCTCCATCTCGGCGAGGCAATGGATCGCCCCATTGCCCGACCCACCGGCCGCGGCGATACAGACAATCGGCTTCCCCTCGACAACACTCTTCGCGCCGCCCGCTTTCGTCGCTTCGCAGCGCCGGAGCCGATCGAAGAACGCCTTCATCGCCTCGCTCGGCTCGCCAAAGTAGACCGGAGTCACCCACACGAGTCCTTCCGCTTCATCGAACATCTTCTGCAGTTCCGCGAAGTCGTCCTCCAACCGGCAGTAGTGCTCCTTCAGGCAGGGCCCCCAGCCGTCTTCGCAGATGGCACATCGGAGGATCTTGAACTCGTTCAGATTGACCAGGCGGGCCCGGCTCCCGCCGTCGACCACGCCCTGTCTTGCCGCCTCGCCGCACGCGGCGGTGAGGCCTTCCTTGTTCGGAGTGCTCGTTATGATCAATGCTTTCATCGGTTTCCCTTTCCCGCGGCACGGCGGTGCCACACGGTACATCGAACGTGAGTCGCTTGCGTCAAGCCTACGCGACCGATGCCTTTCGTATCGCATCGAGAACGCGTTCCGGCGTGAACGGTGTCTCCCTTAGGCGAACCCCGACCGCGTCGTAGATCGCGTTGGCGATCGTCGGAATTGGACCGTTGATCCCAATCTCACCGACCGACTTGGCCCCCATCGGACCGGTCGGCTCGTACGACTCGACGAGGATCACATCGAGTTTCGGGGCGTCCAGCGCTCCAGGGATCTTGTAGTCGAACAACGACGGGTTCCGGACGCGCCCGCGCGAACTGATCAGCATCTCCTCGGTAAGCGCGTAGCCGATCCCGTTGACGATCGCTCCCTCCATCTGTCCCTCGGCCAGCACGGGATTGATCGCCACGCCGCAGTCGACGGCAGCGACGTAGTGCAGAACCTTGACCCGTCCGGTGTCGGTGTCGACGGCCACCTCGGCGAAGTTGGCGAGGAACGGCGGCGGCGATTCGGTGGGAACACACGACGCCGTCGCCGCGATCTGGAACTGGTCCGACTCGTACATCGCCCGCTGACAGACCCGCGCCAGCGACAGCCTCTCGCCGCCCGGCGCTGCGACAGACCCGTCCGCTAGAGTCAGTTCCTTCGCTTCAACTCCGAGGACCGGTGCGGCAACCTCGAAGATCTGATCGCGAACTGTCTCCGCCGCCCGCTGCACCGCCATTCCCGAGACGTACGTCGTCGACGACGCGTAGGCCCCCACGTCGAACGGGGTGAAGTCGGTGTCCGAGGACGCCACGATCATCTTCTCCAGCGGCACACCGAGGACCTCGGCCGCGATCTGCGCCAGGATCGTGTCCGATCCGGTGCCGATGTCGGTCGCGCCGATCAGGAGGTTGAACGACCCGTCCTCGTTCATCTTGAGCGTCGCGGCGGCCATGTCGATCAGCGGGATTCCCGAGCCTTGCATCATGATCGACATTCCGAGCCCGTGGACCCACGAGCCATCGCGCTTTCGCCTACCCCGCTTTTCGGTCCAACCGATCCGCTCGGCGCCCACCTCGAGGCACCGCTCGAGCTCACAGCTCTTGATCGTCTGTTCCACTCCCTCTCGCCCTTCGCCCAGCTTCTCGAAGATCGGCGAGGTCTCGCCGACGCGGATGTGATTCCGACGCCGCAGCTCGATCGGGTCGATCCCCAGCCGCTCGGCCAATTCGTCCATCGCCGTCTCCAGCGGGAAGTACCCCTGCGTCGCGCCGTAGCCGCGGTAGGCGCCGGGGACAGCGAGCGTCGTGTAGACCGCCTGCCCGAAGAAATGCGCGTTGGGCGCCTTGTTGTACAGCGGGAGCGTTTTCGACCCGGTGTTGGCGAGGACGGTCAGCCCGTGCGCCCCGTACGCACCGGTGTTGGAGACGGCCTCCATCTCGATCGCCCGGAGGATCCCGCCATCCGCGCCGACGCCAAGCTTGACGCGTACTCGCATCGGATGACGAGTGCGCGCCGAGGTGAACTCCTCCTTCCGAGACAGATGGATCAGCGCCGGTCGGCCGGTCCGCAGCGTCACCAGCCCGGCAATGTCCTCGAGCAGGACCTCCTGCTTCGTCCCGAATCCGCCGCCGACCCGCGGCTTGATCACGCGGATGTCCCGGATCGGGATCCCGAGGGTCTGCGCGACGATCCGCCGCACGTGGAACGGGACCTGGGTGCTCGTTCGGATGACGAGCCGACCGTCGCTGTCAAGATGGCTGCAGACCACGTGCGTCTCGATCGGCGTGTGTTGGGCGTACTGCGTCTCGCAGGCCACCTCGACGACCACATCGGATTTCTCGAATCCCGCGGTGACGTCTCCCACATCGATGTCGACGTCGGCGACGATGTTCCGCCCCGCGTCGTAGATCCCGGTCGAGTCCTCCTCGTCGTGGATCACCGGCGCGCCCTCACGAAGCGCCTCGTCGATCGACAGGACCGGTTCGAGTTCCTCGTACTCCACGCGGATCGCCTTCAATGCCGCCAAGGCGATCTCGTCGGATTCGGCCGCCACGGCGGCGACGCGATCCCCGACGAATCGGACCTTATTCTCGAACATTCGCGCGTCGTACGGCGACGGCTCGGGGAACCCTTGCCCGGCGGTCGTGTGGCGGGTGGAGGGCGTGTTCTCGTGCGTCAGCACGCAGCCCACACCGGACATCGCCTCGGCTTCCGACGTGTCGATGCTCAGGATGCGCGCGTGGGCGTAGGGGCTTCCGAGAATCTTGACGTGCAGTGTCTCGGGGAACTGAACGTCGGCGACGAAGACAGGCTTGCCCGTGACCAGCGCGCGGCCGTCGACCTTCTGCTCGCTCTTCCCGACAATCGCAAAATCCGGGCGTTCAGTCATCGGACTCACCGCCCTTCATCGCAGCGGCCGCCCGCTGCACCGCGCGAATTTGCTTCACGTAGCCGGTGCAGCGACAGAGGTTGCCCGATAGGCACTGCCGGATCTCGTCCTCGGTCGGATCCGGATTCCGAGAGAGGAGATCGACCGCGCTGATCAGCATCCCCGGCGTGCAGTAGCCGCACTGAATCCCGCCCTCGTCGAGGAACGCCTCTTGAACCGGATGGAGCCGGCCGTCCCGTTCGAGCCCCTCGACGGTGACGATCTCGCCTCCGTCGACCTTGGCGGCGAAAACGAGACAAGAATTGACGGCCCGGCCGTTCAGCAAGACCGCGCAGGCCCCGCAGTCGCCCGTTCCGCACCCTTTCTTCACGCCCATGTACCCCTCCCGTCGGAGGAGATCGAGTAGCTTCTCGCCCGGTTCGATCGTCAGTATCTTGCGGGTCCCGTTGATCGTCACCGTGATCGTCATCCGCTCCCTCCCAGCCTCTCGCCAATTCGTTGCAGGCAGCGTGACACCCCGACGCGCGCCAGCTTACGCCGATGTGCGGCGGTCGCCCTTCGGTCGTCCCGGGCGTCGATCGCTTGTCCTGCAAGTTCGGCGACCCGATCGATTGTCTCGTCATCCAGCGGGGCTCCGGTCAAAGCCTCCTCCACCGTCGTCAGTCTCGTCGCCAGGGAGGGCGTTCCGCCAACGGCGATTCGGACCGTCTCGCACCGCCCCGACTCGAGGCGCACGAAGCTGGCGCAGTTGAGGACGGCGACGTCGAATCCCGTGCTGCTGTACTCCTCGAACGCGCACGCCGCGGATCTCGGTGCCACGGGCAGGCGGACCTCGGTGATCAGCGGTCGCTCTCCGTTGGCTCGGACGGTGAAATACTCCGCCAGTGCCAGCGTTCGGGCTCGACCGTCGTAGACGGCCACTTCGGCGTCCAGCACCAGCAGGAGCGGGATCACGTCCGACCACGGATGAGCGCTCCCGAGTGTCCCGCCGATCGTCGCCAGGTTCCGCTGTAGCGGCGAGGC
>CBFCYU010000144.1:0-4807 GCA_965602415.1 uncultured bacterium
CTCGGATTCAGCGATCAGGACGAGACCTCCGACGAGTCGTACCAGGACATGAAGTCGCGCGTGACCGGCGAGGTGCGGAAGGTCTTCCGTCCCGAGTTCCTCAACCGTCTCGACGACATCATCGTCTTCCATCAGTTGAACCGCGATCAAGTCCGCGAGATCGCTGATCTGATGATCCTCGAACTGGCGAAACGGCTAGACGAGGAGCGGCAGATTACGCTCACCCTCGATGCCTCGGCGTGGAAGCTGCTGATCGAGCAGGGATACGACCCGAAGTACGGGGCGCGCCCAATGCGACGCACGATCGAGCGGTTAATCGAGAATCCGATCTCCGAGGAGATCCTCCTCGGCCACTTCCCGTCCGGCTTCGCGGTCACGGCGATCGCCGACGGGGAGGAGCTCCGGTTCGAAGAGAGCGGTTGACATGCCGTTCCTCTGCTCGGAGTGCGAGTATCGATCGATCAAATGGTTCGGCCGATGCCCGAACTGCGGCGCATGGGACTCATTCTCTGAAGGCCCGTCGTCGAGTGATAGTCCCAGCGAGGCCGCGTCGTGGCTTGGCGAGGAGTTGCGATCGATCAACCGAGTCGATCTGACCGACATCGACCGCCTGACCACCGGGATGGGCGAATTCGACCGCCTCCTCGGCGGCGGGCTGATCCCGGGCGGGGTGATCCTGTTCGGCGGCGAGCCGGGGATCGGGAAATCGACGCTGCTGCTGCAGATCGCGGAACTCGTGGCTCGTCACCACGGGAACGTCCTCTACGTCTCCGGCGAGGAATCGGAAGGACAGGTCAAGCTCCGCGCGAGCCGAATCGGCGTCGACAATGAGCGGCTGTACATTCTGTCCGAGCAATCCCTGGCGCGGATCGGTGCGGCGGTCGAGCAGGTATCACCGATCGTGCTGATCGTCGATTCGATCCAGACGACCGTCGACGGGCGGGCCGCTGGGGAAGCGGGGAGCCTCCGGCAGCTTCGCGGGGCGAGCAGCGAGCTGATCCGGCTGGCCAAATCGAGGCAGATGGCGACGTTCCTCGTCGGCCACATCACCAAGGAGGGCGCGTTCGCCGGGCCGAAGTCGGTCGAGCACCTCGTCGACGCGGCCGTCTACCTGGAAGGGAGCCGCGGAGAGGACATCCGCCTGCTCCGCTCGGTGAAGAACCGGTTCGGCGCGACGCACGAGGTCGTCGTCTTCCGGATGACCGCCGAAGGGCTGACCGAGATCGCCGATCCGTCCCGCTTCTTCGTCGACGACATCGAGAAGGAGCCGAGGCCGGGGACGGCCGTCGTGCCGATCCTCGAGGGGACGCGGCCGATCCTCGTCGAAATGCAGGCGCTCGTCTCACCGACCGGTGGGTACGGCGTCCCTCAGCGGCGATGCACGGGTCTCGAAGTCAATCGGGTCCTTCTGTTGCTCGCGGTGATGGAGAAGCACTTGGGGATCCAGGTCGGCGGTGCCGACGTCTACCTGAGCCTCGCCGGCGGACTCGAAACGCGCGAGCGGGGAACCGACCTGGGGGTCGTTGCGTCCGTCTGTTCGAGTCTCCGTGATCGTCCGCTCCCAGCGCGCACGGCGATCGTCGGCGAGGTCGGGCTGTCGGGAGAGATCCGCGCCGTGCGGAGGCTCGGCGAGCGAATCCGCGAGGCGGAAAAGCTGGGGATGGAGCGGATCATTGTCCCCGGCCCGGCCCGGCCTACGAGAGCGGGCGAGATCACGGTCGTCGGCGTCGAGCGAATCGGTCAAGCACTCAAGGAGATCGGACTGAGCTAGGAGGAAGCGATGAACGATGGGCGATGGGAGAGGCTGACCGAGGCCTTCGCGACCCTGAGGGACAGACTGGAGGAGACGCCCGACGTCGCGATCACGCTCGGATCGGGTCTGTCGAAGGCATTCGGGGTGCCCGAGGGCGGGCGGATTATTCCCGTGGAGGAGATCCCGCACTACCCGCGACCGACGGTCGCCGGCCACGCGGGCGAGTTCTGGACCGGGCGGATCGGAGAGAAATCTGTTCTCGTTCAGCGCGGCCGGGCGCACTTCTACGAGGGACACTCCCTCGATGAGATCACGTTCGCCACGCGGCTGTTCGCCATGCTGGGGGCCAAGACGCTGATCGTGACCAACGCGTCCGGGGCGGTCAACCCCGACTTCCACGCCGGAGACATCGTCGTGATTGCCGATCACATCAACATGCTCGGAGCCAACCCACTTCACGGGCCGAACCTCGCCGAGCTCGGTCCGCGGTTCCCCGACATGTCGGCCGCCTACACACCCCGCCTGCGACGGCTGGCGGAGGAGGTCGCTGGCGCGGAGGGGATCGAGCTGAAGGAGGGCGTCTACGTGGCCGCCCTCGGGCCGTCGTACGAGACCCCGGCCGAGATCCGCGCATTCCGCGCGATGGGGGCCGATCTGGTCGGAATGTCGACCGTCCCCGAAGTGATCGCCGCGGCGCATGCCGGAATGGAGGTTCTCGGGATCTCGATCGCCACCAACCTCGCCGCCGGTGTCGATCCGGACGCAACGCTGACCCACGACGAGGTCATCGAGACGACCGACCGAAAGGGAGCGGAGATGCGTCGCCTTCTGCTCGCGATCATCGCCCGACTCTGACGAAACAGGAACGCCCATCCTTGTGCATTGCAGTCCGCGCTTCGGTCAGTATAATGGCCCCGCCGTTCGGCGGTGACTGAGACTGTCGCTGGGCCGAATGGCACATCTCTAGGGCTTTTAGGAGGGGACGGTAGATGGCCAGCGAATCCACGCTGAACCCGTTTGAGATCTCACAGCGCCAGCTTGCCAAGGCGGCAGAAAAACTTCAGCTTGACCCCCAGGTCCACGAGCTTCTGCGTGAGCCGATGAGGACCCTCGAAGTGCACTTCCCGGTTCGTATGGACGACGGCAAGATGCGGACGTTCACTGGTTTCCGAGTCCAGTACAACGACGCGCGCGGGCCGACCAAGGGCGGGCTGCGCTTCCATCCCGACGAGACAATCGACACCGTGAAGGCCCTCGCCGCGTGGATGACGTGGAAGGCGGCCGTGGTCGACATCCCGTACGGCGGCGGGAAGGGCGGCGTGATCTGTAACCCGAAGGAACTCTCGATCGGCGAGACCGAACGAGTCGCCCGCGGATACATTCGCGCGATTGGGCGGTTCATCGGCCCCGAGGTCGACATCCCCGCCCCCGACGTCTACACGACGCCCCAGATCATGGGCTGGATGATGGACGAGTACTCGACGATCGTCGGCCACAACGCGCCCGGTGTGATCACCGGAAAACCGATCCCGCTCGGCGGATCACTCGGACGCGGCGACGCGACGGCCCGCGGGGCGGTCTACTGCATCATCGAAGCGGCCAGGGAGCTGGGGATCGACCTCAACGGCGCGACGGTCGCGATCCAGGGGTACGGGAACGCCGGCTACTACTGCGGCACGCTGATGCAGGAACTGGCTGGGAGCAAGATCGTGGCGGTGACCGACTCGCGCGGCGGCGTCTACGATGCCAACGGAATCGATCCCGAAGCGGCCGCTACGCACAAGAAGTCGACCGGTTCGGTGGCGGGTTTCGGCGACCTCAGGTCGATCACCAACGACGAGGTCCTCGAGCTTGATGTCGACGTTCTGATACCCGCGGCGATCGAGAACGTGATCACCGCGGCGAACGCCGGGAACGTCAAGGCGAAGATCATCGCCGAGGCGGCGAACGGTCCGACGACCCCCGAGGCCGACGTGATCCTGTCGAAGAGCGGGAAGTACGTGATCCCCGACTTCCTGTGCAACGCCGGGGGCGTGACCGTCTCGTACTTCGAGTGGGTGCAGAACATCGGCGGGTTCTACTGGGCGATCGAAGAGGTCCACCAGCGTCTCAAGGAGAAGATGGTCAAGGCGTTCCACGCGGTCCACAACATGGCCAAGGAGAAGAACGTCGACAATCGAACGGCTGCCTATCTTGTCTCGGTCGTGCGCGTCGCCGAGGCGATGCGACTACGCGGCTGGGTCTAGATTCAGCCTATCCGAATGGTCGAATGACGAACACGGGAGTTCCGCGATGGGGCTCCCGTTTTCCTCGGGTCTTGCACCGGATGGAGGAGCCTTCAGAATGACGGCGAAGATGAGCGCGGGTAAACAGGGCGCGAAGACAAAGGGCGCTTTCCTCGGGCAGGTCTTCCCATCCCTGTCCGCCGATGGAATCGAAGAACTCAGCCGGATCTCGCTCTCGGTTCACTTCGACGAGGGCGAGCTTATCGCTCAGGAGGGCTCCTACGCATCCGGAATCTACATCGTTCGATCCGGCTTGGTGAGCATCGGCAAGTACGCCAGCCATGGACGGGAGAAGCGATACTTGAGGTTCCTGGCGATCGGGGAGATGTTCGGGCTGGAAGCGATTTTCCTCGAGCGTGAACCGGTCAACGTCCAATTTGCCAAGACAATCGTCGAGTCGGACCTCGTCTTCTTCGAGCGCTCCAACATCCTTGGTTTCAGCAAGGATCACCCGCGATTGTTCGCCGATCTCTGTCGCTGGCTGTCCCGCGAAGTGATCATGCTCGAGTTCAAACTGACCCGCGAAGCGGTCGAGTCGATGGACCGCAACCTGGCACTCCTGCTGATTGCGCTGGCCAACAAATACGGCGAGAAGACGGCGGACGGGACGGCGATGCAAATCGACCTCCCGGTGTCGCGTCAAACGCTGGCCGAGATACTTGGCGTGTCGGTGGAGACGCTGACCCGCGGGCTGAAGCGGTTCCGCGAACTGAACCTCATTGCCACCGAGCATAGTCGGATTTGGATCAAGGATTTCGCCAGTCTTGCC
>CBFCYU010000145.1:0-4793 GCA_965602415.1 uncultured bacterium
AGGCAGCCTGTCGCTCGGTGCGCTGACCGCGTTCATCCAGTACGCCCGCATGCTGTTCGAGCCCATTCTTAACCTTTCGGAAGGATACAACGTCCTCCAGGCGGCGATGGCATCGTCGGAGCGGATCTTCCGGCTCCTCGACGAGAAGGAAGAGGACGCCGGCGGGGGGAAGCGCCTGCCCGCCCCTGAGGGAAGGATCGAGTTCAAGGACGTCTGGTTCGCCTACAACGACGAGACTTGGGTTCTGAAAGGCGTCTCGTTCGTCGCCGAACCCGGGAAGCATATCGCCATCGTCGGCCCGACCGGTTCGGGGAAGACGACGATCATCCGGATCCTGCTGCGAATGTATCCGATCCAGAAGGGACAGATCCTTCTCGACGGCGTCCCGATCGAGCAACTCGACCTCGGCGAGCTGCGCTCCCGGATGGCCGTCGTCCTCCAAGAGGTCTTCCTTTTCTCCGGCGACATCATGGACAACATCAAGCTGCGATCCAACATCCCGGAGGAAAAGGCGATCGAGTCGGCCCGGTTCGTCAACGCCGATTTCGTCGAGGCGCTGCCCGACGGCTACCACACCGAGGTGAAGGAGCGAGGCGTGACACTGTCGGTCGGGGAGCGACAACTGTTGTCGTTCGCCAGAGCGGTTGCGTTCGATCCGACAGTTCTCGTCCTCGATGAGGCCACGGCGAGCATCGACTCGCACACCGAGGCCCTGATCCAGCAATCCCTGCACAAAATTATGGAGGGACGGACGTCGGTCGTCATCGCCCATCGCCTGTCGACGATTCGCGAGGCGGATCGGATCATCGTCCTCAACAAAGGCGAACTCGTCGAATCCGGGACTCATGAGGAGCTCCTCGCCCTCGACGGTCTCTACGCCGCGCTGTACAGCCTCCAGTTCGCCGAAGCGAAGGGGACCGTCTCTCTCGACACACCCGAGTAGCGTGTCCGACATCGGCGCCAGCGGTGATCTTCCTTCCCCGCGGAGAACCAGACTTGAGTCTGCCCGCCGAAACCCATCCGAACAAGCCGGCATGCGCGGACAGGCAACGTGGCTGATCCGCGAGTATCCTCGGACCCGGTGATCGGTATGCCTCTCCATCGAAAGGTCTTTGCCTACGTAACGCGCATCACTGATGGAGCACCGGAGTTGTTGGTCTTCGAGAGCCTCGACGAGCCGGGATTCGAGGTCCCGAAGGGCGCCGTCGAGGAAGGCGAGTCTCTCGAGGAAGCCGTCCATCGCGAGCTGTTCGAGGAGGTCCGAATCGCCGGCGCTCGCGTCGTTCGGGAGCTCGGAACGACCGAGTGGCACGACGAGTAGCAACACTTCTTCCTCGTCGACGAGCCAGCCGAGATCCCTAGTACGTTCGAGCACGTTGTCAGCGGTGATGGAATCGACGCGGGGTTCCGCTACCGGTTCCGCTGGCTGCCGATCGACACTGGCTTGCGCAAGCGACTCGTCCAGGGTTGTGACCGCTTCGTCGACGAGCTTCTCGCCGCGCTGTGACCCGTCGTAGACAGCCCGATCTCAATGCCCGAACATCAGCGGTCCCCCGAAAACCCGGTTGCAGCGATCGTTCCGGTCCGTTAGCATAGCATGTGGTGAGTCCCACAAGCTCCCAGGGAAAACTCAATCGAATGATGGGTCGGGACGGGAGGCAGCCGAATGCTCTCTTACGTCGTAAAGCGTATCCTGAGCACAATCCCCGTCTTCATCGTCGTCTCGTTCGTATCGTTCGGTCTGATCTCCCTCTTCCCCGGCGATTTCTATACGCCTTCGATGTTCGGCGCCGCGTTGGCCGGCCTCGATCCGTTCGAATACCACGCGGCCATTCGCGCCATGTCCGGGATCGACAAACCGTTCGTCGTGCAGTGGTGGATCTGGATCAGCGGCGTCGTCACCAAGGGCGACTTCGGATTCTCCTTCCGGAGCGGAGGCTCCGTCGCACGCTACATCTTCCATCCCGACAGCGGGCTCTACTGGACCCTGATCATCGTCGGCACGTCGATGTTCCTCGCCTGGCTGCTCGGGATCCCACTCGGGATCCTCACGGCCATCCGTCACAACCGTTGGATCGACTGGCTCATCACAGGCGTGACCTACATGGGGATCTCGATCCCGGGGTACGCTCTCGGCTGGATGTTCCTCTGGTTCATCTTCCGATTCGTCAACCCGATGGTCTGGTCATCCTGGCTGTGGGGGCTGTGTGACTACGCCTATCGCGACCAACCGCTGACGTGGGCGAAGGCGCTCAATCATGCGTGGCACCTCCTCCCGGCTTGGCTGATCGTCGGCGCCCCGATGTTCGCCATCGTCACCCGGCACCTGAAGATGAGCTTCCTCGACACCCTCAAAGAACAGTACATGACGACCGCCCGATCGAAGGGATTGAAGGAGGGGCGGATCCTGTTCAAGCACGCCCTGCGAAACGCCCTCAATCCCCTGGTAAGCATGCTCGGCATGATGCTTCCGACGCTCCTCGCCGGGTCGATCATCGCGACGATGGTCCTCGGTCTGCCCACGTTCGGACGGGTCTTCCTCAACGCAGTGGAGGGCCAGGACCAACACGTACTCACCGCCGCACTGCTCTTCTACAGCGTCTTCCTCATCGTCGGGAACCTGATCGCCGATCTGCTGCTGGCGACCATCGACCCGCGGATTCGCTACACGTAGGGTGCCGCAGCCGTCCGTTCCCGGACCTGGGACGCGATCATCCCAACGAGCATCAGCCCGCAGCCGGCGAGCATCCGTCCGGTCATCGACTCGCTCAGGAGGAGCCACACGCCGAGGACGCCGAACGCCCCCTCGAGGCTGAGGATGATCCCGGTCCGCGCCGGATCGACTCGGCGCTGTCCGATGACCTGCAGCATGTAGGCGACGCCGGCGTAGAGGATCAGGATCCCCGCGCGAACGAGATCCGCGAAAGAGATGACCTCCACGAACAGCGCAACGACCAAGCTCAGCGCCCCGCAAACGGCGCACTGAACGGTCGCAACGAGGAGCGGGACGATCACGACGTATGTAGAGGCCGGTGATGAGCCCCGCCTTCCCCGCCGTCGTGCAAACGATGCCGACCTGCTACAGCGACGCCGAGGCGAGCAAGAGCTGGAGCACGGAAACGCGGCGTGCGGTCCTCTCATCCATGATGGTCCGGAATTCACCGTGTGGCCGTTCGCGTCGAGATCGTTCCGCCTAGTCCTCAGTGTTCGGCGGGAGCACCCAGGCCTCCAGCGGATCCTCCAGCACGACGACGTCGGCCCGCGTCGCCGCGAGCCGGTGAAACGTGGCGAACGAGCCCGGCCGAATGTGCATCGGCGCGTAGGTTACTGCGCCGAACAGCGTACGAAGCTGCGTGAAGAGTCCCTCGCTCGAGAAGTGGACCGGCAGAGCGAGGAGCACGCTGATGTCGCGGTCGTGCAGCCCCCACCGACCGAGTGCATTGATCGACTCGACGGACAGTGTGTGGTCCCCGGTGTGGAAGACGCGCACATCGCCGAAGTCGATCAGATAGCCAATGTTCGGCGTCCCGCCGTGCGGCAGGTCGAACAGGGTCAGGCGGATCCCGGATCGTTCCAACTCCGTCGTTCCGAACCGATCGAGCACCACGCCCGTGACGCGCGAGGGATCGATCCCCGGCAACGCGGCGTAAACGCGGAGCGTGGCGTCCCTCGGGCCGACGAAGACCGCCGTCGGGCGGGCCTCCAGATACCGGGCGACGACGGTGGGATCGAAGTGGTCCGGGTGGCTGTGCGTCGCCAGGACCAGATCGGCCTCGAACGGTGCCCCAGCCTCGGTAAGACGCGGGAACCGCGCCGCCGGCGCCGCGTAGAGCGCATCGACGAGGACGCTCATCCCGTTGGCGGTGATCAGGAATCCTGCGCTCTCGATCAACGTAATCGTCAGGCTTCCGTCCGGCGCAACGACGAACTGGACGGAATCGACCGAACTCGCCCCGCTGGGGTCGTGGACCTCCACGCGAATCGTCTCGGCGCCGATCCAGTCCGGGTCGAGCGGCTGGAAGGTCATCGCGCTCCCGTCGACGATCATGTCGAGCGCCGCGTTCCCGCTGACCGTCCATCGGAGATCAGCAAGCTCGTCGTCGATGTCCGTCGTGTGCTCCGCCAGGTCGAGGACGTCAAACTCCCTGCCCGGCGTCGTCGCGACCTGCCTCGGAAGCGAGATCCGCGGCGGGTCGTTGACCGGAAGGACGGTCAAGACGATCTCGGACTCGGCGCACTCGCCTCCGGGGACGCACGCACGGACGACGGCCGTCTCCGAGCCCGACCATTCGGTGTTCGGCGCCGCGAAGTAGATGCGACCATCGACGATCGCTGCCAGGAGATCCGTAGGCCCCGCCACCGACCATGTCAGATCGGCGGCGGCGAGGGTCGGATGCTCGAAGAGGGCGTCCAGGACGAGGATCGGGAAGACGCCCCCTTCCTCGATCGTCAACGCGACCGGCAACGTGAGACGGGGAGATTCTGCAACCCCACGCACGGCAAGGAGAACGAAGAGGGCGAGGACAGCGAGCGGAATCCATCGCCTGTGATTCACGCGCGTCACGACGCACCACCAGTCGCCGGCTCGCGCACCATGAACCAGATCGGCAGACCGCCAACCGGTTCGCGATCCTCGCGGACGACCTCGAACCCGAGCTTGCGATAGAAGGCGACGTTCCGCTCGGTCTGCGTCTCAAGGTAGCAGGAGACACCGTCTGCGTCGGCGCGATCGAGCACCGGACGAAGCATCGCCCCGCCGATGCCCCGGCCTTGCATCTCGGGTTCCACACCGA
>CBFCYU010000146.1:0-4790 GCA_965602415.1 uncultured bacterium
GCAACCGAATACGGGATCTCGAGGTTTGCCAGTTCACACGACGAGGCGAGGCGTTTCATGTGCTCGGCCAAGCGGAAGATGGCAGTCCGTCTCGGATGCTCGTACGCACGGATTCCCTCAAAGACGCTCGACCCGTAATGCAGCGCATGAGCGGAGACGTGCGTCGTGGCCTCCTCCCAGGGAACCAGCTTCCCATCCATCCAGATCGTGCTTCCGGTCTTCATGATCGAGTCCTTCCTTCAGCCGGCTGGCGCAGAAGGTCGAAGACGCCCGCCGCCAGCCGCTTCTTCGTGAACGGTGTCAGCCCGCCAGCCTCAATCAAGTCGAGGATGAAGGAGGGATAGGTCTCCGCCTCATAGCTCAGCCCAAGCGTTCGATTCGTCACCAGACCGGCCTCGATGTCGACCTCGAGTATGTGCCCGGTCTCAGCCGCGGCCGCCGCCGCCCGACAGACAACAATCGGAAGTCCGATGTTGAGAGCGTTTCGGTAGAAGATGCGTGCAAAGCTGGCAGCGATGACACAGGCGATCCCCGCGCCTTGAAGCGCCAGAGGAGCGTGCTCCCTTGACGATCCGCACCCGAAGTTCTCTCCGGCGACGACGATGGCCCCGGCCTGCACGCTCGACGCAAAGCTTGGGTCGATGTCCTCCATGCAATGCTTCGCCAGCTCGCGCGGATCTGAGATTGACAGATAGCGGGCTGGGATGATGGCATCGGTATCCACGTGGTTGCCGTACGCCCAAGCACATCCGGTGCACCTCATCTCAACACCTCCTCAGGCGAGGCAATCCGCCCGGCGATGGCCGATGCCGCGGCGACTGCAGGGCCGGCGAGATAGACTTCGCTCTCGGGGTGACCCATTCGGCCACGGAAATTGCGGTTGGTCGTGCTGACGGCCCGTTCGCCCGAAGCCAGAACCCCCATGTGCCCACCAAGACACGGCCCACACGTAGGTGTGCTCACGGCGGCACCTGCTTCGATGAAGGCTTCGAGCAACCCCTCCCTCATCGCCTGTAGGAGGACCTGCTGTGAGCCTGGGAGAACGATGCAGCGGACACTCGGGTTGACGCTGCGCCCGCGCAGGATTTCGGCGGCGTCGCGCAGATCGTCAAGCCGGCCGTTGGTACACGAGCCGATCACCACCTGATCGATCGAAATCCGTCCCACCTCGTTCACCGAATGAACGTTCTCGGGCAAGTAGGGGAACGCCACCTGCAGGCCCAGGGTCGAACCATCGACGCTGAGAACCCGCTCGTAGGACGCGTCCGCGTCGGCGGCCCACTCCACGGGAGCCCGCGGGCCGGATCGCGGATGGGCCGCCACGTACGCCCGCGTTGTCTCATCGGCGTGAAACAGACCGGCCTTCCCTCCAGCCTCAATCGCCATATTGGCCATGGTGAATCGGCCGGACATCGGCAGCGCATCGATCACCGGGCCTGCGAACTCGATCGCCCTGTAACACGCACCATCCACGCCCAGCTGCGCGATGGTGTGGAGGATGAGGTCCTTCGCGCCGACCCACGGAGCCAGACTCCCCCTGTATTCCACACGGATCGTCTCTGGAACTCGCATCCACGTGGCCCCCGTTGCCATCGCCACAGCAATGTCGGTCGATCCCATTCCTGTGGAGAAGGCGCCGAGTGCCCCGTAAGTACAAGTATGCGAATCGGCCCCGACCACCACGTCACCGGGACCCACAAGACCTTGCTCCGGAAGCAGAACGTGCTCGATTCCAGCCCGGCCGACGTCGTAGGAATGCGTCAGCCCCTGTTTCGACGCGAATCGGCGCATCACCGCACACTGCTCGGCCGATGCGATGTCCTTGTTCGGCGTGAAATGATCGGCGACCAGAACGACCGCATCCGGGTCAAAGACCGAGCCCACGCCGAGCTTCTCGAACTCGCAAATCGCCAGCGGGGCTGTGATGTCATTGGCAAGAACGACATCCACGGCAACCTCGATCAGGTCGCCTGCACGAACCTCCCGCTGCTTCCCTGGAGAGGCCGGCTGCCCCTCGTCCAGGACATGCGAGGCCAACAGTTTCTCAGCAAGCGTATGACTCATTTCGATCTCTTCGCTCCCGCCCTGTTTTCGCCCCCGCGGGCCAGACGCCGGCCCCGGACCCGAAGCTCGCCGAGCGCCGTCGGGTCCCACTCCAGCGACCATCCGATCGACATCTCCCCGGCCTCCATGACCGTCTGCGATGCCACGGTCTCCTGTGCCGCTTCGGCCCCTTCCTGCCCATCCGTCGCGTTGGTCTCCTGGTTTTCCACTACACCCTCCTTCGTTTCATACGTCACGGGTTTCCCTCTTGGGTCCCAGCTGCTGCGGATCGCTCGACGGCGGCGGCCAAGCGATTGAGCGCACTCAAGTACGCCTTGGCGCTGGCCACAATGATGTCAGTGTCAGCTCCGGAACCGGATGCGACTCGCCCGTGGCGGTCTCTTAGCTGAACCGCGACCCTTCCCTGCGCGTCGATCCCTTCGGTGACGCTGTGGATGTTGTATTCGAGCAGCTCGCTGGGAATGCCTACGACGTCATCGAGTGCTCGATAGACCGCGTCGACGGGGCCGGCACCGACTGCTGCGCGTATGTGCTCTGTTCCGTCGGGGTCGAACACCCTGACCGTTGCCGTCGGCATTCCCGGCCGACCGGAGACGACCTGTAGGTCAACGAGCTGATGGCCACCCTCCGAGCTATGAAGGAGATCGGCGAGCAGGGCCTCGATGTCAGCGTCAGCCACCGTCTTCTTCTTGTCGGCCAGGTCCTTGAAGCTTGCGAAGGCAAGATCGAGCGTAGGCTCGTCGAGTTCGTATCCCAGATCCTCGAGATGCGCGCGAAACGCGTGGCGGCCTGAGTGCTTGCCGAGGACCAGGCTGGTTTCCCCGAGCCCAATCGTCTCGGGACGGATGATCTCGTACGTTGCCTGATGCTTGAGAATCCCATCCTGATGGATGCCAGCCTCGTGCGCGAAAGCGTTGGCTCCCACAATCGCCTTGTTCCGCTGTACCCGAAGCCCGGTCATGTCGCTGACCATTCGGCTCGTGCGCATGATCTGCCTCTTCTCGATGCCCGTCCCGAGGCCGAAACGGTCTTGTCGTGCATCGAGAAGCATCACGATCTCCTCCAGCGCCGCGTTCCCCGCGCGCTCGCCGATCCCGTTCACCGTGACCTCGACTTGACGGGCTCCGGCGCGCAGGGCGGAGAGCGTGTTTGCGGTCGCCAGTCCGAGGTCGTTGTGGCAGTGGACGGACAGGACAACGCGGGGCGTCTTGCGTGTGCGGGAGACGAGATGTCGAATGAGAGCGCCGAACTCTCCGGGGGCTGCGCAGCCGACGGTGTCCGGGATGTTGACCGTCGTGGCCCCAGCTTGGATCGCCACCTCGATGGCTTCGCACAGGAACGACCGGTCGGTCCGGCTGGCGTCTTCGGGGGAGAACTCGACATCGTCGCAGAGGCTGCGCGCGTGGCACACGGCATCGCGAATCCGAGACAGCACCTCATTCGGAGTCATCCGAAGCTTGTGCCGCATGTGGATGTCCGAAGTCGCAAGGAACGTGTGGATGCGTGGGGAGGTGGCCGACCGAATCGCCATCCAGGCAGCATCGACATCGTCCTGTGTGGCGCGAGCCAGTGCACAGATGACGGGTGGACGACCGTTCGCGCGCTTTCTGCCGTTGGCTCCCACCTGTTCAGCGATTGCCCGCACCGCGCGCATGTCATCGGGCGAGGCGGCCGGAAAGCCGGCCTCGATCACGTCGACGCCGAGCCGGGACAGTTGCCGCGCAAGCCGAATCTTCTCCGAAGCGTTCAGGGTCGCTCCCGGCGACTGCTCGCCATCGCGCAGCGTGGTGTCAAGGATGACGACCCGGTCCGCTGAGACTTCTCTCGCGGCGTCTGACGTGGATCGATTCATCGCCGTCATCACTCCCGGGAAACGTTCTCCGGCCGGAGTGCTCGTACGGCGGCGCCGGCCTGCCAGAGCTCGGATTCGCGCATGGCGCTCAGCTCCGCTTCGAGGTCCTCGCGGTAGGTCGGGCTGGAATTCGCCTCGAGCACGATCCGCGTCTCCTCGCCATCGACGACGCTCCGATACAAGTCATCGAAGACCGGCGCCACGGCACTTCGAAAGCGGTGTCTCCAGTCGAGCGCGCCTCGCTGTGCCGTCGTACTCACGTTGGCGAGCATCCAATCCATCCCGTTCTCCCCAACCAAGCGAATGAGGCTCTGTGTCATCTCCTCGACCGTCTCGTTGAATGCCTCGCTCGGAGAATGCCCGTGCTCGCGAAGCACGGCGTACTGGGCTTCGATCACCCCGGCCAACGCTCCGATCAACATGCCGCGCTCGCCGGTCAGGTCGCTGTGCACCTCCTTCAGAAACGTGGTCGGAAACAGGTAGCCTGATCCGATACCGATCCCGACTGCCAACGTGCGTTCCACGGCGCGACCCGATGCATCTTGTTCCACGGCGTAGCTGCTGTTGATGCCGCTGCCGGCGAGGAAGTTGGCGCGGACGTTCGCTCCGGATCCTTTGGGCGCGACGAGGATCACGTCGACGTCATCCGGTGGGACGACGCCGGTCTGCTCTCCGTAGACGATGGAGAACCCGTGGGAGAAGTAGAGTGCATCGCCCGCCTGCAAGCACGGCTTGATGCTGGGCCACAGCTCCTTCTGGGCCGCATCGGAGAGGAGCAACTGGACGATCGAACCCTGCTTGGCGGCCTCCTCGATCGAGAGGAGCGTCTCGCCCGGGAGCCAGCCGTCGCCGACTGCCTTGTCCCACGTTTTCG
>CBFCYU010000147.1:0-4712 GCA_965602415.1 uncultured bacterium
TCGTCTGGGACTTCGGCGACGGGACTTCGATGCGTGGAACGCGCGTCGGCCACGCTTACGAGGAGATCGGCGTCTACTCCGTTCGCCTGACGATCGAGGACGACGCCGGCGCAACGGTATCACTCGTCCACACGTTCACCGTCCACCTCGGTGGAGGAGGAGGGGGAGGAGGCTGCGGCGGATCGAGCATCGCTCTGAGGCTGACCTGATCTGCACCTCCCGGCCCAGGTAACTTGAGATAACGCGCAGCATGGAACTCGCTATTCAGTGACCCGCTTCCCGACCGACGCAATGTAGACGACGAACCGCTCGACACCGTCCAGCCCCAACAGCTCATTGACCCGCCCGTCGTCGAACGCGCCAATCGCACACGCCCCGGCCCCGATTGACTCGGCGACGAGATAGAGGTTCTGGCAGACGTGACCGGCGTCGAGGAAGAGGTAGCGCGTCCCACGCTCCCCGTAGCGCCACGCCATGCGGGTCCGTTCGGCGACCCAGACGAACGTCGCTGCGCTGTCAGCCACCATCTTCTGCCCAAGACAGGCGTCCGCCATCCGATCGGCCAGCCCAGGGGCGATGTCAAGCTGCATCAGTCTGTGCTCGAGCGCCAGATACTGGTACGTCCCGGGCTCGAGCCCGTCGATCCGATTCGCCACCAGGATCGTCTCGAATGCATGCCGGGCGCCGGCGGAAGGAACCGTCCGGAACGTCGCGCGGTCCGGGATCGCCCGCGACACCCCTTGCGTGCTCCACAGGAGGTACGACAGCTCCGCCAGCGACAGCGGAGCGTCGCTGTATTCGCGGAGGCTCCGCCGCGACTCGATCACCTCCTGCAGGCTCGGCCCACCGTTCGCTATCGTCTGCCGATCGGGCAGCTCGACAACCTCCCCCTCTCCTAGACGGACCTGTAGCGGCGGCTGCGGCACCCCGCGCTCCTGATTCGAGGGCGTGAGGTTCCGATACTCCGTCTTCTCCAAGAACTCCCGACCGATTCCCTGCATGTGGATCGACCTCCGTGTCGCTGACACCATCGTTCGCCAACGAACCCGAACGGCCCGTGCTGCAGATGGGACTTGATCGTACACCGCCCTACATGGAAAGGCACGGGGACAAGGACCTTCGTCCGGGCGAACGGGGTCTCGGCGGGAAACGATCGATGTGCGCTCCGCCGCGACAGCGGAGCCCGCTTCTGACGTATACTTGGGTCCATGAAGACGCGTACGAAGCCGTTCGCGATACTCGGCCTGCTCGCGGCCGTGGTCCTCCTGTCCGCGGCTGCAGAGGCCGGCAATATCCTCCGACTCTCGCTCGACGGGTCGATCAACCCCGCGAGCCGCGACGTGGTCGTCCGCGCAATCCGCGAGGCCGAAACGCAGGCGGCCGAACTCCTCCTGATCGAACTGAACACCCCGGGAGGGCTCGAGGAATCGATGCGCGACATCGTCGCCGCCGAATTGTCGTCGACCGTCCCGGTTGTCGTCTTCGTCTCCCCGTCCGGCGCGCGCGCCGCCTCCGCCGGCGTCTTCCTGACGATGGCGGCCGACGTCGCTGCGATGGCACCGGGAACGAACATCGGCGCCGCCCACCCGGTAAACCTGATCGGAGGCGGAACGGCGGAGGGCGAGCAAGACACGTCGATCGACAAGGCGGCCAACGACGCCGCGGCGTTCGCCCGCTCGATCGCCGAGCAGCGGGGGCGCAACGTCGAGTGGGCCGAGTCGGCCGTTCTCCAGTCGAGCGCGCTGAGCGCCAGCGAAGCGTTGGAGCAGGGCGTGATCGACCTGATCGCCGAGGACACGGATGACTTGCTGGAGAAACTCGACGGCTACGCGCTCCCCGACGGCCGGATCCTGCGCACGCGTGGAGTCGAGATCGACGAGATCCGCCCGACGCTCCGCGAGCGCCTCCTCGGCCTCCTTGCCGATCCGAACATCGTCTACATCCTGTTCATGCTCGGCCTGTACGGACTGATCTACGAGTTCTTTCAGCCCGGGATCGGCTTCGGGTTGGCCGCCGGCGGGGTCTGCTTGCTGCTCGCCCTGTTCGGGCTTCAGGTCCTGCCTGTGAACATCGCCGGGATCGCTCTGATCCTGTTCGGGATGGGGTTGATCGTCCTCGACGCGTTCACGCCGACCAACGGCATTCTGACGGTCGGTGGCGTCGTCGGGCTCCTCGCCGGGTCGTTGACGCTGTTCGATTCCCCGGACCGTTCGATCGGCCTATCGTGGGGGACGATCCTCGCCGTGGTCGGCGTCAGCGCCGCGCTGTCGATCTTCGTCCTCTCCAAGGGGCTGATGATCCAGCGGAAGCGGCCGGTGACCGGAACCATCGGTCTCATCGGTACGACGGGGACCGTCCGCCGCCGGCTCAATCCGGACGGAACGGTCTTCGTTCACGGCGAGTACTGGGTCGCTCGATCGCTCGACGCCCCGATCGACGTCGGTGAGACCGTCCGTGTGGAGCGGGTCGAGGGAAAGACGCTGATCGTCCGGCGAGACGGGTGAGGAGACCCGACCGATCGAATACAATCCGCAAATCCATCGCATGCCGTATGACGCGCGCCACGAGAGGAGTTCGATGAATCGCATCGTCCAGACGATCGCCCTGGTCACTTGTGCCGGCTTGCTCCTCGGGATTCTCCTCGTGCTGGCAGGCATCGGTCGCAACGGCGTTCGGATCGAACTCGCCGGAGACGTCAACGTCACAGGAATGCACGACGCTATCAGCCTGTCCTTCTCCGAGCCGGTCCCACTCGTCATGGAGGAGCCGGCACACCTGATCACCACCGGTGCGGACGGAAAGGCCGTTCCAACCACCGTATCCCTCTTGCCCTGCCCGGAATGCGGAGCGTCGATGCTCCCCGTCCGATGGAGCCCGTGGTCGGGGGAGATCGAGTGGGCCTGCCCAGCCTGCAACGAGCGGGTCACCCGGCCCGCCGAATCTGAATAGGGTACATCTCCTCGTGGGGCGGCTCTGGTGTGAGCCGCAGGCTTCCAGATGAGACGCAGGTTAGGGCGTGATCGGACGGCCGTCTTCCCAGAGAATCTCGAAGTAGGCTTCGAACGCCTCGGCCACTTCCGGAATCCGCAGCAGCCCGACGTTCGCCTCCACGTTCTGCTCAAGCGAGTAGTAGTTCCAGTTCGTCGACCCGAGGACCACCGATTCCCCGTCGATCACGATGAGTTTGGCGTGCGTCGTCTTCTCCGGCGCGTCGAACCGCACCTCGATCCCGTGTTGGTACAGGTAGATCGCCGAAACGAGGTTGGCGTCGGCCGAGTCGGCGTAGTAGCGGCAGTCGTCGATCAGGATTCGGACGTCAAGTCCTCGCCCCGCCGCGGAGATCAGCGCGTCGACCAGCTCATTGGCCAGGCTCCCCGGGTAGCTCGGATAGACTGACACGCGATACATCACGACGTGGATCGAGCGCCGGGCGCGGGGCAGGAGCTCCAGTAGCAGGGACGCGTAGAGCACCGTTCCGGGTCCGTCGGGGAGCGGAACGATCGCGGGCCCGTCCGAGAGGGCCGCGTCGAGATCGATTTCGACGCCGTCGACCGGGAGCCGTGCCTCCCAGAGCCGATCGAAATACTCGGCAAAAACGCCTCCGACCTGCGGATTCTCGATGATCACGTTTGCCTGCTCGTGCTCGCGAAACGCGTACTCGTTCCAGTTCGACGATCCGAGCACGACGACCGTGCGATCGATCACGACCATCTTCGCGTGGGTCGTTACACCCGGATCGTCGAACCGACACTCGATGCCGCGTCCCGTCAGGTACGAGACGACACGCTGATTGTCCGCGGTGATGTCGGGCGCCCAATCGCTCGCGTCGAGCAACACGCGGACCGCGACGCCCCGATCCGACGCGGCGATCACCGCATTCCACAGAGGAACCCCGGCCACGTCGGCACTGGAGAGGAGGAGATCGATCGAAAAGGAGGCCGCCGCCATCGCCGCCGCCACGGCGTCGCAGTACGCGCTCGTTCCGGGTCGATCGATCAACGGCGTGAGAGTCACCGACTGCGTCCCGAGCGCAGCCACGCAAACGAAGGAGGAAAGCAGCAACCCAATCGCAATCCCCCGTTGAACCGATCTGAACATCTGCGATAGAATCCTAGCCCAAGGAGGAGACCATGGTCAAAGAACTCGATGCAACGCAGCTACGGTATACATGTGACGCATCTTCATTCCGCTTCAAGACGACCACCGAACTCGAGCCGCTCGATCAGATCATCGGACAGGAACGGGCGATCGACGCACTCAAGCTCGGGCTCGGCATCAAGGACGCCAAGAATCGCTACAACATCTACGTCGCCGGCGACCCGGGGACCGGCAAGATGTCGGCGGTGGAGCTCTTCCTCACGCGGGCCAGCGCCGACGAGCCAAAGCCCCCGGACCTGTGCTACGTTCACAACTTCGATACCCCGTACACCCCGCGCTACTTGGAGCTTCCGGCCGGCAAGGGTTGCCAGCTCCGCACCGACCTCGAGCACCACGTCGACCGCCTGAAGCGCGAGATCCCCAAGGTGTTCGAATCGGACGAATTCAAGGCCCGGAGCAAGAAGAGCAACGACCGCTACGGCAAGAAGAGGACGACGCTCCTCGAGGAGATGGAGAAGCGCGCGCGAGAGCTCGGCTTCGCCGTGCAGCGAACGCCGATCGGGATCAACACCCTTCCGCTCCACGAGAACGGCGAGCCGCTCAGCCAGGAGGAA
>CBFCYU010000148.1:0-4625 GCA_965602415.1 uncultured bacterium
ATCTGGCTGCGACGACCCGCCTTCTCCTCGAGTCCGGCGCGCCGATCGATGAGGTCAACACAGTCCGCCGCCACGTGTCGGTGCTCCAAGGCGGACATCTCGCGCGGCGCCTGCACCCTGCAACCGTGATGACCCTCGTCCTGTCCGACGTGATCGGCGATCGCCTGGAGGCGATCGCCTCCGGGCCGACGGTTCCCGATCCGACCACCTTTGATGACGCGATCGACGTGCTCCGCGAACGACGTCTGTGGCAGCAGCTTCCCGCAACCGTGCGGGATCACATGGAACACGGATCCGCCGGTGAGATCGGAGAGACGCCGAAGCCGGGGGATCCCGCGTTTCGAGGCACGGCGGTGGAGATCGTCGGAGACAACGATACGCTCCTCGACGGGCTGGAACAGGCAGCGCTTGACGCGGGGTGCTGCGTTGTCCGAGTTCCCGAACCGGTGGTCGGGGAAGCTTCCGATGCGGGCCGTGATCTCGGCCGCTGCGCGATGGACCTGGCGGGTTCAGCGGGGCAACGCACGCTCCTCGTTGCCGGAGGGGAGACGACGGTGACGGTTCGAGGTCGCGGTCAGGGTGGCAGGAATCAGGAGCTCGCACTCGCCGCGGCACTGGTGATTGACGGCTCGAGCGGAGTCTGTGTGGCCGCGCTGGCGACCGACGGGTCCGACGGAGTCACCGCCGCCGCCGGAGGCATCGTCGATGGCACAACTGCGGCTGCTGCAAGGCGAGCGGGCATCGATCCCGCTGCGGCGCTCTCGGACAACGATTCGCACGCCGCGCTGACAGCTTCCGGCGATCTGCTCTTCACCGGGCCGACGCGGACGAACGTCGCCGACGCCTACGTTGCGTACATCGATTCGGCCTAGACGACGATCGATTTCCAGCTTCCGGTACGGAACTTCCACGCCATGGCCATCGCAAGGAAGAGCCAGTACACGTACTCAGCGGTCCACGCGCCGACCAGTCCCAGAGGAGTTCGCAGTCCGAGGAAGTACACCGTGGGCAGGTAGCACGCGACACAGACGAGCTCGACGACCATGACGTAGCGTGTGTTTCCGGCTCCCTGGAGCGCTTGGGACAGGACGAGCGAGATCCCGGCGAACGCTTGGACGAAGCCGAGTAGCATCAGAGGAAGGCGGCCCGCCCCGATCACCGAGGCATCGTTCGTGTAGACGCGGAACACCCAGCTCGGGGCGACGAGGAAGAGAATCCCGACGAGTGCCATCGCCCAAGAGGCGATCTTGGCCGCCTCCCAAGCGAGCTGCTCGGCGCGATCCGGCCTTGCCGAGCCGAGGTTCTGCCCGACGAGCGCCGACGCTGCCGTTCCGAGACCGACGCCGATCATGATCGTCAAGTGGTAGATGGAGCGGATGACATTCGTCGCAGCCAGTTCGATCGTTCCGATCCGTGCGACGAGGATGAAGAAGATCGCCCACGCGCCGTTGGAGAGGATTCGTTGCGCAAAGACGGGGATCGACAACCGGACGATCGGACGGAACCAGCGGGCGGCTAGGAGCGGCGGGTGGAACGCAGCGAATCGCTGTCGGTAGCTTGGCGACAGCACGATCACGGCGACGTAGTAGAGCATGCCAACGCCCATCGCGATGCTCGATGCGATAGCGGCGCCCTGGATTCCCATCTTCGGGAAGCCGGCGTGTCCGAAGATCAGGAGGTAGTCCAGCAGGATGTTGGCCGCGGTGATGAGGACCGACCCGTTCAACTGGTGTCTTGTCTTGCCGATGCCGGCGAAGAAGCCTCGGAAGATGAAATTCAGCAGCATGAACGCAGCGCCGAGGAAACGATAGTGGAGGTAGACGATGCTGGCGGCGAGGACGCCCGGGTCGTTCGACGAGAGCGGGGCGATGATTCGTGCGAGCCACGGTGCCCCGATGACGATCGGAACACCGAGGGCAAGGCAGAGACCGACGCCCGTGTTCAGCACCTCGCCGCACTGCGTCTCGTTCCCCTCGCCGAATCGCCTGGCGATCAAAGCCTGAAGCCCGACGCTGATCCCCGAGAGCGGAAACACGACGGCGAAGAACAACACTCCGGCGACACCGGACGCCGCCAGCGGGACGGCGCCAAGGCGTCCGAGCATCGCGGTATCGACGACCGTCAATAGCGTGAACGTGAGCATGCTGAGCGTCACGGGCGTCGCGAGGCGAAGGACCTCCCGCGACAGCGCATACTGCGGGAAGAGCCGTGCCAACCCGCTTCGCTCAGTTCTGCGAGGTTCGGTCATCATTGCTCCAGTCTGAACTCCACCGCCCGCATCCTACTCGTCCGTTCGAGAGCCCTGATTCTCAGACCCGGACTCGGAAGGTGCAAAGGGTGGCACTAACGTCTGACGATCGAGCCCTCCACGTCGAGGCTGGGCGGTGAACGCGATGGTCGACCCCATTGCGTCAGCAGGACGCCGGCGAGGGTGATCGCCGTGCCGATTCCCTTGATCGGCGTCAACGAGGAGCCGAGCAGGATCACCTCGGCGGTCAACGTGATCAGCGGAACGAGGTTCGCCGAGACGGCGACGCGCGTCGCGGACAGGTGCGAAAGGGCGTAATGCATCGCGAGGAACGCCCCGGCGGAGCAGAAGACGCCGAGGAACAGGATCTCCAGGAGCGTGAGCATGGAGACGCGGTTCAGCCAACCGAGCCCGTCGGTCGCGGCCAAGGGGCCGAAAACGAACAGTGAGAAGAAGAACTGGTAGAACGTCAGCTGTAGCGGCGTCACGCGGCGCAGGACGTCCTTGATCAGGCTCGTTCGGATCGCGGCACACAGGACGGCGCCGAGGATGAGCAGGTCGCCGACAAGGCTCGCACCGGTCTCTCGCTGCCCGAGGCCGATGATCAGGAGGATCCCGGCGTAGGCGGTGAGGATCCCGACCGCCTTCTTCCAGCTCGCGCGCTCCTGCCGCCGCGCGAAGGCAATGAGGTAGACGGCGATCGGAATGGTCGCAATGATCACCGCCACGTGGCTCGGCTGCGTGCGTGCGACGCCGAAGGTCTCGAACAGGAAGTAGCCGACCGGGCTGAGAACGGCGAGCCCGGCCAGCGCAAGAAGCTCCTTCCGCGGTATGCGGAGAGCGCGGCGGGTAACGGAGACGAATCCGAGGAGAATCGCCGCGAGCAAGAACCTGGTGAACAACAGCGAGAAGACGGGGACCGTGCTCAGAACGTCTTTGATCGCGAGGAAGGAGAGCCCCCAAATTGCCATCGCGGAGAGAAGCGCACTGTAGACGCGGATCGCGGTGGACAGGTTCAACGTTGCTCCTTCGGTACGGCTTCGATGTCGGGGACCAGACGGCGATTGTCCGACGGCGGGAAAGCGGGTGCAACTCCGCCACGGGGCGAGTCGTGAGGTATCATCAGCCTGGGTCGGAATGCGCAGGCACGGAGGAAGAGCCATCCAATGAGCCCGGAGATCGTCAACGAGAAGACGCTTCGCGATCTGGAGTTCGATCGCCTGAAGGGCGTCGTCAAGGAGCACGCCTCTTCGTCACTCGGCGAGGAGGCCGTCGATCGGCTCTCCCCGACGGTCGATCGGGAGGCGATCGACCGAGGCGTGGCCGAGGTGTCCGAGGCGATCGACTTCCTCGGCGGTCGTGGACGATTCTCGCTTGGCGGTGTTCGCGACCTTGTGCCGCTGTTGCAGCGAGCGAAGGAGAACGCGTACCTCGACGGAGAGGAGTTCCTCGACGTTCTCCAGACGATCGACGGGACGCTTACCGTCCGCGCATCGCTTGCCGATCAGGAGGGATGGACGTTGTTGCGCGGCATTGCCGAGCGGCTCACGGGGGGCGGTGAGGAACTGGGACGCAGCATCCGACGCACGATCGACGAGCGCGGCGCGATCCGTGAGGACGCGTCACGGGCGCTGTCGGAGCTGACGAGCCGGCGAAGGACGCTCGAGCGGCGGGTCGAGGAGAGGCTCCAGGCGTTGATCGCACGAAATCCTGAACTGATCAGCGAACCGGTCATCACGCGTCGGCGCGGACGGCTCGTCGTGCCGATCCGCAGCGGCGCTGTCGGAGCGATGGAGTTCGTCGTCCACGATCGCTCGGGGACGGGGCAGACCCTCTACGCCGAGCCGACGAGCCTGGTCTCCGAGAACAACGCCGTCTCGGAGCTTGCCGAAGAGATCCGTGCCGAGATCCGGCGGATCCTCCGGGAGCTGACCGGCGCCTTCGTCGCGGCGGAATCCTCGTTCCTGAGAGACCGGGCGATTCTCGCACACGTCGACTCGCTGTTCGCGCGCGCGTCGTACGCCATTGCTCATCGGTGCGCGTTCCCGCAGTTCGGCAAACGGATCGTCCTTCGGAACGCGCGTCACCCGCTCCTCCCAACGGAAGGGGCCGTTCCGATCTCACTCTCTCTTGGGAGGGACTCTCGGATGGTGGTGATCACCGGCCCGAACACTGGGGGAAAGACGGTGACGCTGAAGACGATCGGCCTACTGACGCTGATGACCCAATCGATGATCCCGATCCCTGCGTCCGCGGACAGCGAGCTGGATATCGACGGCAACAGGATCGGGGTGCAAGGTGGTTCCGCCGGGGGAGCGGTTCGTCGCCTTCGCGCCGGGGGATGCTCGGCTTCCGTGCCTCAGGGCCGACTAAAGTC
>CBFCYU010000149.1:0-4548 GCA_965602415.1 uncultured bacterium
CGTACGAGATGATGCTGCAGCAGCTCGACATGGTTCGAGAATACACGGAGATCCCTGGCGGGATCTGGAAAATCCTCCGACAGCCCGAGCGAGCCCTCGAGGTAAGTGTGCCCGTCGTCCGCGACGACGGCGAGATCGAGGTCTTCACCGGATACCGGGTGCAGTACAGCAGCGCGCGTGGGCCGTGCAAGGGTGGGATCCGCTACCACCCAGGCGTCACCGCAGACGAGGTGAAGGCCCTTGCCGGGTGGATGACGTGGAAGTGCGCCGTGGTCAACATCCCTTATGGTGGGGGCAAGGGCGGCGTCTCCGTCGATCCGTCGCGCCTGACGCAAAGGGAATTGGAGCGACTGACCCGCCGGTACACCGCGATGATCTACCCGCTCATCGGGACGCGGAAGGACATCCCGGCGCCCGACGTGAACACTAGCGCTGAAGTGATGAACTGGATTGTCGATACCGCCGGCGTACTCGGCGGCGAAGCGACGCCGGGGATCGTTACCGGGAAGGCGATCGAAATGGGCGGCGCGGCCGGCCGTCGTGAGGCCACCGGTCGGGGCGTCATGTTCGTGACCCTCGGTGTCCTTGAGCGACTCGGGATGGAGATCGGCGACGCGCGGATTGCCGTTCAAGGCTTCGGGAACGTCGGGTCGATTGCGGCTCAGCTGCTCGCGCAACACGGTGCGACGATCATCGGCATCAGCGACGTCTCGGGAGCCTATCACTGTCCGACCGGGTTTGACATCGACGATGCACTACGATACGTTGCGCAATCCCCCGGTCATCTGCTTGCAGGCTATCACGCCCCCGGCGTCGAGGAGATCCCGAGCGAGGGACTCCTGTGCCTCGACGTCGACGTCCTGATTCCGGCGGCGCTTGAGGCCCAGATCACCGCCCGCAACGCGGGCAATGTGCAGGCGAAGGTGATCGTTGAGGGTGCCAACGGTCCCACAACGCCGGAGGCTGACTTGATCCTCGGAGAGCGCGGTGCAGTGATCGTGCCCGATATCTTGGCCAACGCCGGCGGCGTGGTCTGTTCCTACTTCGAGTGGGTACAGAACATTCAGTGCTTCCCGTGGGAAGAGCAGCAGACGAACCAGCGACTCGGGAGTATCCTCCAGCGGGCGATGGATGAGGTCTGGGCGCTTGCCGAGGCCCGCAACGTTTCGCTTCGATTGGCAGCTTTCATCCTGGGGGTCGAACGGGTTGCGGCGGCGATTCAGATGCGGGGGATTTTCCCGTAGGGGCCGGAAGTGGCGATGACCGAAACGCCGAGTGGACTTCAGCCGGTTGAGGCCTCCGCCAAGGAGTTGTTCAGCCAGGCCCTGGAGCATTGCTCGAGGCGGACTGGCAAGCATCCCGAGACTGTGCTCGAGCAACTCCGATCTCGCGATCCTGAGATGCACGGAAGGTTCCGCTACGCCCTGGCCAAGAGTCTGGGGGAATACCTTGGCGGTCTCGGCGTTGCTTTTCGCGCCGTGTACGTCTACGGGAGCGCGATGGGCGAGACATCATCTCCGTGCTCCGACATCGACATGATCCTCGACCTCGAACACGATACCGATCGGGTCGACCGATTGATGCGCGGGCTGGATATTGCGTTGGTGACGCAATTTCGGGCGCTCTTCCCGTGGGCGAGCAAGCTGGGCTCGCTGCTCGACGTTCGGACCGTTACCGCTCGGCCGAATCATCGGAGAACGCGCCACAGCGGGGGGTTCTCGGGGTTGTGGACATCTCCGGTATGCCTGTGGCGTTTGGCCCCTGAAACCACAGGAGCCCTCCGGCCGGAGAGCCTCCGCCGATCCGGAAGTGCTAGCGTGCATTGATGAAGAACTGCTTCATCCGCTGCGGGTTGTAGACGTCGAACTGAACCAGGCTTAGCACGTCGATGTGGCTCTGGCTTCCCGGATTGATGCACGGCGTCCTCCCGAGGAGGGTCCGATAGTCCCCAAGCACCATCGACTCGTGACAGTGTCCGCTTACCACCATATGTGGCTGCACCCGCTCGATGAATCGACGGATCTCCGAACTCCCGACGTGATCCGGGAGCGAAAGGTGCTCGTATTGCCCTCCGGGCGGGACCCAATCGAGCGGTGTGTTGTGGGGAGGGGAGTGGAAGAGGTGGATGGTCCGCTCGGGAGCGTACTCGACCGCGCTCCCGCTTCTTGCCAAGTAGCCGGCGAAATCGGACAAGTCCTCGGCGATCGTTCCCTGTCCCACTTCGGCGGTCGTCGTCAACCCCATCGCGAAGATGTCGGCGCACGGGTCTGTGCCGGGTGGTCGAAGCTCGACACGGTTCTCGTACTTCACCCAATCCATCAGGAGTCCGGCGCCCGGTGGGACGAACGGATAGCCGGCAACGTGAAGCACCGGCACTTCGGCGGGAAAGAACGTGTGCATCTGCCGCGAGTCCTGCAATGGAGTCATGCGGTTGTTGAGAAGATGGAAGTTCGCTGTGGCATCATCGAATTCCTGCAGGAGGCCTTCCGCTGCTCGACAATCGTCGTTGCCCTGAATGGCGTAGATGTGCGTCACGCGGTGATTGAGGAAGAAGCTCTCCAGGAGAGGAACGAAATCGCGGCGAATGAAGTCGTGCTGTCGAGTGACGAGCTCGGCAGCATCGTTCCCTTCGCCTGTGCGAAGGCTTCTGCCTGGTGCCAGATCCCCGGCGATGAAAATCGACGAGATCCGCCACACATCGGCGATTCGCAGCAAAAGCTCGTACAGAAGAAGGTTCCCGTGGAGGTCGGTTACCGCGAGTGCGTGCATGGCATCGCCTAGAGTATCGTAGCGCAAGGCCCTGTCAAGCGCCCGGCGAACCGGGGAAGCTGTACTGGCACATTGCTGCTGCTGAGGCTAGGCTTGGAGCTATGACCGACGAAGCGAGGGACGCCTTGGCGGCTTCTCATTCCGCCGAGCATATCCTCAACGCCGTGATGCAGCGCGACTTCGGAACGGGGCGAAGCGTCGAGGTCCATTTCGGTGCGAAGAAGTCGAAGGTGGACTATCACATAGATCGCACTCTCGGCGAGGGCGATTTGCGGGCGATCGAGGCCGCGGTCAACGCCGAGATCGCCAAGGATCTGCTAGTGACGTCGTTCGTTGTGCCCCGAGAAGAAGCAGAGGCCCGGTACGACATGGGGAAGGTCCCCGCCGCGGCCGAGTCGATTCGCATCGTGACGATTGGCGATCTCGACGTGATCCCGTGCGTCGGCGAGCACGTCGAACGGACGTCCCAGATCGGCTGCTTCGAGATCCGGAGCACGGAGATGAGAACCGAGGATCGGATTCGGATCCGCTTTCGACTCCGCGATGCGGTGAAAGGAGCCGTGTGAGCCACGAAGTTGGGTTGGACCTGGAAGGCCTGTTTGTCGAGATCCCGGGTGGATCGTTCGCCATGGGGGGGGATTCGGAGCCGGATCAGCGACCGGTTCATGACGTCGAGATCTCCGGGTTTCGACTCACCAGGTTTCACATCACCAACGAGCAGTACGGTGCGTTCTGCGAGATGATGGAGCATCATCTCCCGGAGTTCTGGGGCCGAGATGGGTTTCACTGCGGTCCGGACTACCCAGACCATCCGGTTGTTGGTGTGAGTTGGTTGGACGTGAGTGCGTTTGCCGAGTGGGTCGGAGGACGTCTCGTCACCGAGGCCGAGTGGGAATACGCCGCGCGCGGCGGTCTCGAGGGGAAGGCCTATCCACTCGGAGATGAAATCACTCCGTCGGTGGCGAACTACGCCCGGACCGGCACGACCGGAACGAAACCGGTGGGGAGCTACGCGCCGAACGGCTTTGGGCTGCACGAGATGTGCGGCAACGTCGTCGAGTGGGTCGCCGACCGCTACGATCCAGCCTACTACGCTTGCTCGCCGAAGGTCGATCCGCAAGGCCCGGAGGCCGGGAAGCATCGCGTCATCCGCGGCGGCGGATGGCACTCCGGACCGTACTGCAATCGGGTCGACTTCCGCAACGCCCTCCCGGCCAATTGGGTCGACTTCGCCGTCGGATTCCGGGTGGCGAAGGACATCGAGTAACCACCCCCGCGCAGTTGGATGGGCTACCGCGTCACGAGAGCGGGTTTCGCGAAGAGCGACTCGTAGTGGGCTCTTAGGATCTTGACGATCTGCTCCACGCTCGAGGCGGGAGAGGCCACACCGCTCAATGGGATCGGATCGCCGAACGTAATCCGCACGGGGCTACGGTAGAGAACGGATCGCTTGAGGCGAACGACTGGGCCGCCCATGAGATGGGCATAGATGCGCTTGTTGGTGCAGTTCTCCTCACGGACGGGTACCAAGTAGACTTCCCGGCCGTCCGGGGATTCCTGAAGTCTCTTCACCAGCGAGCCGATCCCGGGATACCAGTACCGATCTCGCTTCCCGCCCCCGCCGGGACAGATCATCACGCTCCCGCCTTGTCTGACGTGACTCGCCCCGAGCGTGAGACTCCGGCGGTTGATTGCCTTGGCTTCCTCAACATCGGGCAGATCGTGGAGAAGAGAGACCAATCGATAGGCAAGCACACGTTTCCACCCACCGCGACGCCA
>CBFCYU010000150.1:0-4516 GCA_965602415.1 uncultured bacterium
CGGGCCGAAGCCGAGACGAAGATCCGCCACGCCCAGGCCGAGGTGAAGGCCCTGACGGACGCGGGGATCATTCCACCCCTAGCAGCGCCGTAGCTGGAGTCCTGAGGGACGAGCGAAGACGGCTTCCGGCATCATCGCCGGCCGGAAGTCGTCTTCACGTTCTCACCAGCCCACAAACTCGGCGGTAGCCACCACTGCGGAGATCGACCATCCGCCGGTGGGCAAGAGCGTGCGTTCGGATCCTCTGCGCCGGAGCCTGGGGGACTGTGTACAGAACGCGTTCGCCAGCCGCGAAGTGATGACGGGCGTTCACATCAGGATGATCGGTGCGTCACGCAATCCCTTCGGAAAGGATGTTTCAGCGATTCTCCGTGTCCCGGAGTGACGCGTCAGTCCGCTGGAAGCTTGCCGCCTTGGTTGTTGCCACGCCGACATGGTCGCCGAAGTCGGATGTCAGAGAGGGCGTACACAGAGACCGCCAAGCCGAGAGCTGCTGCCAGCGCATTGACCGGCACCGACTGCCTGAGAAAGGACCCGTAGGCAATCGTCAGCCCACCGACGGCGAGCACAATAACGGCGAATGCGTTGCGCGCAGCCCTATGAGCAATCGCTTGCGAGCGCTCATCCCGTCGGAGAGGAGTCGGACCTCCCTGCGAATGAACGAGATACCGCCCCGACCGTGGAGCAAGCACGAAAAACAGCGCCGCGGAAGCGGCGGCAAGCAGGCCCAACCACCACACCAGTCCGCCAAGGACCAGCGCGTATCCTAATGTAGCCGCGATGGCAAGTCGCAAGACGTAGTAAGCGAGCATAAACCTAGATCCTCCTTTGTCAGTCTTCCTTGAGCCAGAAAAGCATTTCCACTGGGCAACCGAAGGCGGCTGCAAGCTTGAGCGCAAGCTCCACAGAGGGCGTGTACCCCCCTCGCTCAATCGCGATGATCGTTTGGCGAGTCACGCCGACAGCAGCTGCGAGTCGCTGCTGCGTCAGATGGCAGTTCTGTCGCAGCTCCCGTACACGATTCAGCAGTGGCATCGTCTCTCCTGATGTAAAGGTTCCTTTACACTACCACGTTGAATCCGCTATGTCAAGAAGGTTTTACATTGCTGGCAAATCCTCGACCTCTAGGCAAAGGCCGGCGCATGAAGCGAAGGCCCACCTCGGCTCACTTCCAGGAGGGTGAGAAGACTGGCGAAAGCGAGAAAGAGAGGCGCTCTGGCCCCCGGTCTTGCCGTGGCAGTCCGAAGAGGTCTAGACTGGTCTGGAGTTCAATCGAACGAGGGAGGCGAATCACGAGTAGTTGGAACAGGGAGATAGATGGCATGGGGAAGTGCGAGGATTGCAGGATATGCGCGCCCTCTTGGTTCGAGAAGGTGCTCTTCCTGTCGCTCGGTTTGCTCATGACTCTGCTTCTCCTATGTAGCGTGGAGCCGGCCCACACACGATGTCCGGTTTGCGGGCATCCGTTGAGGTATCATAGGAAGCGCCCCGCTGGATAGCATGGCGCAACTGCTCAAGACGCAAGCGATTCCGAGACCCGCAAGCCCCATTGACCAACCCCCACGAAGGCAATCCCGAAGCGGAGCTAGTATCCGAACCAATGGAAGCGGGCGAATGTGATGCGTATCACACGGCCGTAGGGGACTCGAACTCGTACGTGAGTTCCGGAGTTCCGGGGACAACTGGAACTGGCCCTCGTCGTCTGCATTGGCTGGTACGACGCCCATTGGCTGCATCGCGCGTTCAAAGGGCGTACGCCACTGGAAGTCTTCGATAAGCACAATCAGCAGCAGGCGGCTGCCCGGGCAACCGTGGCATCCACGTACTTCGGCCTACGTGGAACCCGGGGCGGTTCACGTCTTGGAGTCCGAGGGACTGGATGGTTGTCGAGTTCGTTGGCCGCTTCGTGGTGAGCCAATGGCCAGTTCGTGCTGTGGCTTCCCAATCCGTGAGGGTTGGATCTGCTCGAACCCCACGGTAAGCTTACTCCTTCCGCTAGGGCTAGCCGCCTGATTGGTGGCAATTGAGGCTGTAGGGAATCCGATCATGGGGAGGCTGGCAATGACTCATATCGTTTCGGAAAGCGGCGTTCGTGCGGCAGATGCGCCGAGGATAGGGCGTAACGTGGCGTTCGATTACTTGCGGTCGTTCGGCGTGCTGTTGGTGCTGCTGCACCATGCAGTGCTGGCGTATGTCACGTTTGGATTCCTCAATCCGATGGATCCGATGCAGACATTCAGTCCGGTCGTCGATGGCTTGAAGTGGGCGGGGTTCGATCGAATCGCCTTGGTGAACGACACGTTCTTCATGCCGCTTCTGTTCTTCGTCTCCGGGCTCTTCGTATGGACAAGCCTGCAACACAAGGGAGTCCTTCGCTTTCTCTACGCGCGCCTCCTGCGCCTCGGACTCCCGTTCGTTGTTGGGCTTCTCGTGATCATTCCCGTCGCCTTCTACCCGACTGTTCTTGAGAACGGCCTCGTCTATGGCATTAGCAGGGGGTTCGGCGCGTTCTGGCTCGACTACGTGAAGGCCGGATTCAATCCGCCCGGCCCCTTCTGGTTCGTCTGGCTCCTGTTGGCCTTCGATTTGATTGCCGCGCTCTGGTACGCCTTCCTGCGAACAACGGGACTGAAGTCGACCCGGACGAGCAATCCGATTCTCGACAACCCGATCGCGTTCGCGGCAGTGCTCATCGGAGTGTCGTTCGCCGCGTATCTCCCGATGCGCCTCGCGTTTGCGCCGGGTCAATGGGGAGGGCCGGGCCCCTTCCGTCTGGAGGTCGTGCGCGCCTTCGTCTACCTGCTCTACTTCGGGATGGGCGTCGCCGTCGGGGCACGAGGCCTGGCCAAGAGCGCCTTCCGCTCCGACGGCCCGTTCGCCAAGTACTGGTGGGCCTGGCTGCTCGCCGGCGCGGGGTCGTACGGCGTGCTGACGTGGATCTACTCCTCGGCGCCGACCTCGCCGTGGGGTAAGTACGTCTTCCTCTTGGAAATGGGCTTGGTCGTGCTCGGCCTTACGGCCCTCTTCCTGAAGGTCTTCCGGAAACCGATTCGGATTCTCGACAGCCTCAGCCGAAGCAGCTACGGGATCTATCTGATTCACTACCTCGTGATCATCTGGCTCCAGTACGCCGTGCTTCGTACGAGCCTTCCCGTTGGCGCCAAGTTCGCCATTGTCTTTGTCGGTGGCGTGGCTCTGTGCTGGGGATCGATCGCTGCACTTCGGCGGATCCGCGCTGTGCGGAAGACCATCTAGGGAAGGAGTATCGCGCGTGCAACGTCTACATAGCGGACATCGTTGTCTCATCCTAGGAGTGGGGACAGCGATGGTCATTCTCGCAGGTCTCACCGGATGCTTCCCGTCGATCGAGGAGCTGGAGGCGGTGGTGTATGCGCCGCAAGTGGGAGGAGACTGGCCCGTATCGACGCCCGAGGCCGAGGGGCTGGATCCGATGCTCGTGGCCGAACTGTACTACAACGCAGCTCAGATGGAGACCCTCTACGGACTGCTGGTCATCAAGAACGGACACCTGATCGCTGAAGGGTATTTCAACGGAGGATCGATAGCCCAGAAGGCCCGACTGCAGTCGGCGACGAAGAGTTTCACCTCGGCCTTGGCCGGGATTGCGCTGGATCAGGGTTTTCTCTCAAGCGTCGATCAGAAGATGCTGGACTTCTTCCCGGAAGTCGTCGGCCAGATTACGGATCCGAGGAAGGAGCAGATCACGATCCGGCACCTGCTGCAGATGCGCGCCGGATACCCCTGGGAGGAGACCCATGCGGCTCTCTGGGCGGGTCTCTTGTCGGGTCGCTATGTCCCCCTCATCGAAGGCTTCCCCCTCGTTGCCGATCCGGGGACAGTATTCCACTACAGCAATCTGACATCCAACTGGCTGGGGATCATCGTGGATCGGGCGTGTGGCACGAATCTCAAGTCCTATGCCGAAGAGCATCTGTTCGTGCCGATTGGCATTGAGGTTGGCGAGTGGGGCACGGATGCAGAGGGGCACAACAACGGCTGCGGCGACCTCCACTTGACGGCTCGTGATGCAGCCAAGTTCGGTCTGCTCTATCTCAACGATGGCGAGTACCAGGGAGAGCAGATCATCTCGGCTGACTGGGTGCGTGAGTCCCTTCAGTCGTACACGCAGGATGCCTTCACGGAGATGGCCGGGAAGAAGATCGGCCGCTACTTCCGCGACATCGGGTATGGCTACCAATGGTGGTCGGCCACCGTGGGAGACCATCACGTCGACTACGCAGCGGGTCATGGCGGACAGCTGATTGTCCTGCTCGATGAGTACGACATGGTGATTGTCACGACGGCGGACCCGTTCTACTTGGTGCACACGGGCGAATCGTGGAAGAACGAGAAGGCGTGCTTCGATCTGGTGGGCAGGTTTGTCGATTCCCTGCCAAGTGAGTGAGGGTGTGGGAGCAAGCCGGGTGAGCCAGTTCGGTAGCCGTTGCGTGGCGACGCGCGACAGACTTCTCCCCTCGCGCAGTCTCTGATTGCG
>CBFCYU010000151.1:0-4504 GCA_965602415.1 uncultured bacterium
ATACGGCCGGTCAGCGTCTACAAGCTTAGACCCGTGTTTTGGTTTCGGAACGGATCCTCCCGCGGGCAGGATGATCCGAGCCTAGCTTCCTGAGATTCGCCGCACCCGAAGGAAGCGCTCGAATGCGGCATACCCGCTAAGTTGACGCCCGAACGGAGCGCGCGGGGAGCTCCATCAGACGGCCCTCCCTAGCTTAGGGAAGGAGCAGCGAAAGCGTAGTTATTCGCAGTTGTTGTTTGGTTTGCCAGTTTCAGGAGATGGCACTCCGCTTGCAGCCTTCCATTGGTAGCTCCGTCGAAGCCAGTCACCCCCATGTCAAAGACCAACGCGACATTGTAGCCGCCCGACTCAGGGTTGACAAAGCGGAGGAGATAAGATCCTATAGGACAAGATGAAATACGCCTTGGTCCAAACGGCGGTCGCATTCGGCGGCGGCATCATGGCCGGCGAGTGGATCGGAAGCGGTCCACCGCTGTGGACCTGGTGCGCTGGCACCGGTGTGGCTTTGGCGTTGTCGATCGTGCTTCGCCGATGGCCGATGGCTCGCCGAGTGGCGCTGCTCACGGCGATCGTCTGCCTCGGGGTCCTGCGGGTTGCGTGCGAGCGTCCGTTCCCCGACTGGCTGCGCCAGCGAACTCCAAGTCTGGAGGAGATCGAAGGGACGGTCGTCTCGTATCCGAGCATCGGCACGTCCTACATCACGTTCACCCTGCAACCGGAGGTACTTCCGGGGCGCCTCCGGGTCACCTGGTTTCACGACGCTCCTCCGGTCGGTGCCGTCCGCTACGGCGATCGACTTCGCTTGTCCGGATCGGCGGAGATCCCCGAGCCGTTTGATGGGTTCGATTACCCGGACTACCTCGCCCGCCAGGGGATCTTCGCGACAATGGCCGTCGACGAGGACGGTCTCGAGGTGATCGGAGGAGACGGGCGGTCGTTCTTCCGATGGGGTGATCGACTCCGGCAGACGATCCTCGGCCGGCTCGACCGCTGGCTGTCGGCAGACGAGAGCGCGATGGCGCGGAGCCTTCTGTTCGGCGATCGGGCCGCCCTCTCGGACGAGATCGAAGAGGCCTTCTCGCGGACGGGTCTGATGCACCTGCTTGCGGTGTCCGGTCTCCACCTGGGAATCTTCCTCGGCGGTGCATGGTGGATCTTCCGCCGGCTGGGACTCCGCCCGAGATGGGCGTATCCAGCAGTGGGCTTGTTGGTCCTCGTTGCCCTGTGGATCGTCGGGCCTCGGATCAGCCTCGTCCGGGCGAGCCTCCTGTTTGCCTTCCTCGCCTTGGGGAGCGTGCTGGCCGATCTGGGCCTGATCCTGCGGCGATCGATCCGCTCGATGAACGGCCTCGCCGCTGCGGCGATCGCGATCCTGGCGATGCGACCGGGCGCGCTGCATGACGCGGGGTTCCAGCTGACGTTCGCGGCGACGGCCTCGATCGTGATCGCGTTCTCGGAGCCGTTCAACTGGCATCGGAAGGTCACGGGCTACGCGGAGCGGTTCGGACGTCTGCGTGCCACGGTTCACGGAGCGCTGATGCTCCTCGTGGTCGGGGCCGCGGCGCAGGCAGGCGCGGCCCCGATCATCGCGTGGCACTTCGAGGCGATTCATCCTCTCGCCCTCGCTGCGAACCTGGTTGCCGTTCCGCTCGCCGGCTTGGCGCTCTGGTGCGGCTTCGGAGCGATCCTGCTCTCGGGAACTTCACTCCTGCCGTACGCAATCGTCCCGTTCTCGTTCGTCCTGATGGGATTGAAGACGATCGTTGTCGGCCTGTCGAGGATCCCTCTCTCACAGCTGGAGGTTACGCAGTGGATGGGGGTTTGGCTCGGCGCCCTGATCGTCTTCGCGTTCGCGACAGCGGCCTACCTCCGGGGAGAGTCTTTGTGGACTTGGAAGTCGATGTCGATCGCGTCTGGGTCGTCCGAGCCGGCCCGAGGCTTGCGACCCCCTTGGAAGAAGAAGCGAACGACGAGCACCAGCCCGGCGGCGTCGCTCAACAGACCGGGGATCAACAAGAGAAGCCCGCCGAGGAAGAGCAACCCGAGTGACTGAACGAGACTCCGGGTCGGCGGACGGATCAGCAGCTGAATCACGCGAGCAGGATCGAAAACCGAGCGCCCGGCCATCCTGAAGAGAAGAATCCCCAGTCCTCCGGTGAGGAGGATCTCGAGGAAGACCGGACCACCTCCGACGGCCTGTCCGAACTTGATCAGCAGGGCAATCTCGGCACAGAAGAGCACGAACGAAATGAATGGCATCTCGACCTCCTGGCGATGGTAGCGGACTGCGCCGAGGCCCACAACGCGCGTGCATGACGCGGATTGACGCGACTGCAGGTACGGTATAGTCTTCCTCGAGATGGCCAGATCCGATCGAGAGCTTCTGGTGGGCCTGAACATGATTCCTCAGCTCACCCCGAAGCGGACGAAGAGGTTGTTTGCCCGATTCGACACGTTCCAGGCGATCTGGGACGCGCCGAGATCCGCCTTCGCTTCGATGTTCGGGTCGGCGGTGGTCGGGGAAGCGATCGCTTCGGCGCGGAGCGAGGCGGCGATCGACGAGGAGCTTGCCCGTGCCGAGGAGCTGGGGATCCAGATCGTCACGCTGGTCGATGAGGAGTATCCGGTGCTCCTGCGCGAGATCGACGATCCGCCGATGGTCCTCTACGCTCGCGGCGCGCTGCCGATCGACCCGGCACGGTCGATCGCGATTGTCGGGACGCGCCGCGGAACCCGCTACGGGAAGATGGTCGCCGGCCGATTCGCCAGTCGACTGGCGATGAAGGGAATCACGGTCATCAGCGGGCTGGCCGCGGGAATCGACACAGCGGCGCATCAAGGCGCGCTCGACGTTGGCGGGCGGACGGTGGCGGTATGTGGGTGCGGACTCGACTACCCGTATCCGAAGCGGAATCAGCCGATGCTGGCGCAGCTCGTCAAGGACGGCGCGGCGCTCAGCGAGTACCCTCTTGGGACCCGCCCGGCCAAGTGGACCTTCCCGCAGCGGAATCGCATCCTCGCCGGATTGAGTCGCGGAGTGATCGTCGTCCAGGCGCCGGAGCGGAGTGGCTCGCTGATCACGGCGCGGCTGGCGCTCGAGCAAGGGCGGGAGGTCTTCGCCGTACCAGGCAACATCACGACGATCACATCGGCCGGGACCAACCAGCTGATCAAGGATGGGGCGAAGTTGGTCGAGACGATCGAGGACGTGCTGATCGAGTTCCCCGACCTGTGGAAGCAGCAGAAGCCGGCCGCCGAGCCGACCGAGGAGGAGGGGCCGAAGCTGGCCGAGCGGGAGCGCCTCGTCTACGACCTGATCGGTCTTGAACCGGTTCACGTCGACGATATCATTGCCCGAGCGGATCTCTCCCCGACCGAGGCGTCCCACGTCCTTCTTCTGCTTCAACTGGAGGATCTCATCGACGAGGTCGAGGGAGGCCGTTTCATTCGAAAACCGTAGGAGGAACGATGTCGACACAGCGTACGCTGGTTCTCTGCAAACCGGACGCCGTTCAGCGCGGTGCCGCCGGGCGAATCATCGCCCGGTTCGAACAGAAAGGATTGAAGATCGCGGGATTGAAGATGGTGGCCGTCGACGAGGAGCTGGCGGCTCGCCACTACGCTGAGCATCTCCAGAAGGCGTTCTACCCCGAGCTGAAGGCATTCATCACGTCTTGCCCGGTGATTGCGATGGCGATTGATGGGGAGAACGCGGTCGAGGTCGTCCGGAATCTGATGGGTGTCACCAATCCGCTGAACGCGGCGTCGGGGACGATTCGTGGAGACTTGGGACTCAACTTGACGATGAACCTCGTGCACGGCTCCGACTCGCTCGCCTCGGCGGAGCGTGAGGTGGCCCTGTTCTTCGAGGACGACGAGCTGTTCGATTACGAGCTGACGATGCGGGAGTGGATGTAGCAGCGACGAACCCGGAGACGCGGTACTCCGAATCGAACACACCGCGGAATCAATCGACGAACGGAGGACGATCATGGAGCTGTCGAAGCGCTACAAGCCGGCAGAGGTCGAAGCGAAGAACTATCGCTTCTGGGAAGAGGGTAACTTCTTTCGGGCTGCCGTCGGCGTCGTCGACAAGGATCGATTCTCCGTCGTCATCCCGCCGCCAAACGTCACCGGCCGGCTCCACATGGGGCACGCGCTGAACAACACGCTCCAGGACATCGTCATCCGCTATCACCGGATGAACGGTGACGAGACCTGTTGGTTCCCGGGGACCGATCACGCCGGGATCGCCACCCAGAACGTCGTAGAGAAGGAGCTTGCCAACGAGGGGGTCTCCCGTCACGACCTCGGGCGCGAGGCGTTCGTCGAGCGCGTGTGGGAGTGGAAGGCGAAGTACGGCTCGGAGATCATCGACCAACTAAAGGCGCTCGGCTGCTCGTGTGATTGGTCGCGACTGCGATTCACGCTCGATGATGGGCTGTCGCACGCGGTCCGCGAGGTGTTCGTCAAGCTCTACGACGAGGGGCTCATCTACCGCGGT
>CBFCYU010000152.1:0-4464 GCA_965602415.1 uncultured bacterium
AGATGGAGAACATCACCGCAAAGCGATACGAGGACGGCCGACCCAGGCTGCGGCGGTTCCACCAAGCGAGGTGGGACGAGCCGATGATCTTCGAGCTGGGCACACCGGGCGAGCGCGGGATCCTCCCGCCGGCAGTTGAGGAAGAGATTCGCGCCGTGGCCGGCGACGTAGTCTCCTCACTCCCCGAAGCGCTCCGACGTGACACAGCGCCGAAGCTCCCCGAGGTCGCACAGCCACAGGTCGTACGGCACTACCTGCGATTGTCGCAGGAGAATCTAGGTTTCGATTTCAACGTCGACGTGGGGCAAGGCACGTGTACGATGAAGTACAGCCCGAAGATCAACGATCAGTTGGCCGGGATGCCGCAACTGACGGCCCTTCATCCCCTCCAGCCGGAGGAGACGGCCCAAGGGATCCTCGGAATCTACTATCGTTTCGAGAGGATCCTTTGCGAGATCTCGGGGATGGATCGCTTCTCGCTGCAACCGGGGGCAGGGTCGGCTGCGATCTACGGGGCCGCATCGATTATCCGCGCCTACCACGCCGAGCGTGGGGAGGCAGAACAGCGGCGCGAGATCATCACCACCATCTTTTCGCATCCGTCCGACGCAGCCTGTGCCAAGGCAGCGGGATTCGACGTTGTCACCCTCTATCCTGACGAAGACGGCTACCCCGACCTCGCTGCTCTCAAGGCGGCGGTCTCGGAGCGAACGGCCGGACTGATGGTCGCCAACCCAGAAGACACGGGGATCTTCAACCCGCGGATTATCGAGTGGGTCAACGTTGTCCACGAGGCCGGCGGCCTCTGCTTCTACGATCAGGCGAATGCGAACGGTATCCTCGGGATCACGCGGGCTCGAGACGCGGGATTCGATCTGTGCCACTTCAACCTTCACAAGACCTTCTCCGCTCCACACGGATGCGGTGGGCCGGGTTCCGGCGCGCTCGGGGTCACCGAGGCACTCGCCCCGTTCCTCCCGACCCCGGTCGTCGATTGCGACGGCGAGCAGTATTCGCTGGACTGGGATCGCCCTCGAAGTATCGGCAAGCTACGTGCCTTCTACGGGGTCGCCGGGGCGGTCGTCAGGGCGTACGCCTGGGTGATGAGTCTCGGCGCCGCCGGTCTGCTTAAGGCCTCGGAGGTCGCGGTACTGAACAACAACTACCTTCTCGAGCGAATGCGTGAGATCCCCGGAGTCGTCGCACCGTACGCCGAGGGGAGACATCGGATCGAGCAGGTCCGCTACAGTTGGGAGAAGCTCTACGCTGAGACTGGAGTCCATTCCGAGGACATCGGATTGCGTGCGGCTGATTTCGGCGTCCACTACTGGACGAGCCACCATCCGTTTGTCGTGCCCGAGCCGTGCACGCTGGAACCGACCGAATCGTTCTCCAAGACCGATCTGGATGAGTACGCAGACATCTTGAGACACGTATCCGAGGAGGCGCGGGCCGATCCGGAGACAGTTCGTACGGCGCCCCACAACAGCACGGTGCACCGCGCCGACCTTGCTCCGCTTGACGATCCGGACCAGTGGGCGATCACTTGGCGATCCTATCTCAAGAAGCGCGAACGGGCGGAAGGATGAAAGCCCCGGCAGGTCTCACCGATCGAGTGCGACGCGTGGGCCTGATCGTCAATCCCATCGCCGGTCTTGGTGGGCGCGTTGGCCTGAAGGGGAGCGACGGGTCGACGATCCAGCAGCGGGCGCTCGAACTCGGCGCCGTGCCGCGGGCCTTCGATCGAACGACTCAGGCACTCGAACAACTCGCCCCGATCGCGCGGAGCCTGCAGCTCTACACATCTCCTGGAGAGATGGGCGAGACGGCCGCAAGGCAATCCGGCTTCGAACCACAAGTGATCGGGACGATCGCGGCCGGAAGGACGACGGCCGAGGACACGAAGGCCGCGGCACGCGAGATGCGGCGGCTGGGGGTCGAGCTTCTCTTGTTCGCCGGAGGCGACGGCACTGCCCAAGACGTTTTTGACGCTGTCGGTGACGATCCGATCGTTCTCGGGATTCCTACCGGCGTCAAGATCCACTCGGCTGTCTATGCCATCAGTCCTATCGCGGCGGGGGAGATCGCTCGCGCCTTCTTGGAGGGGAAGACCACGGGACTGCGCGAGTCCGAGGTCGTGGACGTCGACGAGGATGCCCTCCGCCGAGGGGTCGTGTCCATGGCCTTCTACGGCGTGCTCCGCGTCCCGGACGACGCACTGCGGACTCAGGGGGCCAAGGCCCCGAGCCCGAGGGATGCCGCCGCCGCTGCGGCCTCGATCGCGAGACACATCGTCGGTCGGATGGATGAGGACGCGCTCTACATCGTCGGACCGGGGACAACGACTCGCGCTGTCCTATCCGAGCTTGAAATCGAAAAGACACTCCTTGGCGTCGACGTGATCCACCGACGCCGGCTCTTGGCATCGGACGTTAACGAGATGCAACTGCTGGGGCTAGTGGCCGGGCGACCGGCCCGGATCCTCGTCACTCCGATCGGCGGCCAGGGCTACTTGTTCGGGCGCGGGAATCAACAGATCAGCCCGGATGTCCTCCGCCGTGTCGGGGTTGAGAACGTCATCGTTATCGCGACGGCGGAGAAACTCGATCGGCTCACCGCGCGGCCACTCCTCGTCGACACCGGAGAGGAGGACGTCGATCAGATGCTGGCGGGGTATGTCCGCGTCATCTGCGGTCCGGACGATCTTCGCGTGGTTCGCGTCTGCCCTGCCTCGCTCACCGAGGCGAGCGTGAAGCCGTAGTACGATTCAGGGGACAGGGGTTGAACGATGAAATCAGGCAGAAGAATGGCAGAGTGTGGAAGCGTCCTCGGTAAGGTTGCGCTGATCACGGGAGGCGCATCGGGAATCGGCCGGGCGACGGCCGAGCTGTTCTCGCGAGAGGGCGCAGCCGTCGCGATTGTTGACATCAACGTGGAAGAGGGCAGGGCGGTCTCCGCGTCAATCGCCGAGACCGGCGGCGAGGCCATCTTTATCCCGTGCGACGTGACGCAGGCCGATCAGTGCGAGGAGGCGGTCGCCCGGGTTGTGAAGTACTGGGGATGCCTCGACATTCTGTTCAACAACGCCGGCGTGACGCGGCGCGCCTCGGTCCTCGGGACAACAGAAGAGGAATGGGACTTGGTGATGGCGGTCAATGTGAAATCGGTCTTCCTGATGTCGAAGGCGGCGGTCCCGGTCATGATCCGCGGCGGCGGGGGATCGATTGTCAACACCGCCTCGGGCTGGGGCCTCGTCGGCGGCAAGAACGCGATCTCCTACTGCGCCTCGAAGGGGGCCGTCATCCAGCTGACCAAGGCGATGGCCGTCGATCACGGGCCGGACGGGATCCGCGTCAATGCCGTCTGCCCCGGCGATACCGACACGCCGATGCTCGCCAACGAGGCAGAGCAACTGGGACAGTCACACGAGGAGGTCCTCGCCGAGTCCGTCGATCGGCCGCTGCAGCGGGTCGGTCGTCCGGAGGAGATCGCCCACGCCGTCCTCTATCTGGCGAGCGACGACGCCTCGTTCGTTACCGGCACGACGCTCGTCGTTGACGGAGGAGGACTTGCCGGATCGGGTTAGAAGGGAGCATGCATGAAAGGGTTGGAAGAGAAGAGGGTCCTTGTCACCGGCGGAGGAAGCGGGATCGGGGCCACCACCGCTGAGCGGTTCCTCTCCGAAGGGTCAAAGGTTGCCGTCATCGACTGTAGCCCGGAAGCGATACAGCGGATCCGTCGATCGCTGCCGGGCCTCGATCTCGTCATCGAGGCCGACGTATCTGACTCCAGTGTACTGGGGTCGGCATTCGATCGATTGGATCAGTGTTGGGGCGGGATTGACGTCGTGATCAACAACGCCGGGATTAGCGTCCGGAACCCGTTCATGGAGATCACGCCGGAGCAGTGGCGCAAGGTCCTCGACGTCAATCTGACCGGCATCTTCCTCGTTGGCCAGGCGGCGGCTGAGCGAATGCTGGACGGCAACGGAGGCGTCATCCTCAACATGGGATCGAGCAACGGGATCGCCGGGTACCCGTTCTACGCTGACTACAACGCCTCAAAGGCTGGCGTGATCGAACTGACGCGCTCGATGGCACTGGAACTCGCCCCGACGGTTCGCGTCAACGCCGTCTGCCCTGGCTTCATTCTCACCCCGATGCAGGAAGCCGAATACACACCGGAGATGCTCCATGCGTTCGAGGAGAAGGTACCGCTGAGACGTGTCGGGACGCCGGACGAGGTCGCCGCCCTGTTCGCTTTCCTTGCCTCCGATGATGCGGGGTTCATCACCGGTCAGACGATCGTCATCGACGGTGGCGAGCTGGCAGGAGGACTGGCAAGCCGATAGCGCGAAAGGCCCACCGGGAATTCCGGCGACGCAGTACGGAAGAGCCACCAGGAGATGCGTCCGACTTCCCCACTCCCTCGGAGCTGCTGGCCGACATCAGCGACTGGAGAAGC
>CBFCYU010000153.1:0-4406 GCA_965602415.1 uncultured bacterium
GGCTCTTCTTGTTTGGGCGGTCGGAGGATGAGGACGGAGGTCCTTCGCTTGTAGGACTCATACGCATCTTGACCGCCCCACTTCTCGTCGGCTCGCTTCTCAAGCATGGGGATACCGCTGATCCGCGTGAGAAGCAGTGCCACGAAGATGGGAGAGATGATCGTCGCCCACTGCCAGCCTCTAAGCACCGGCGATGCAATGACCGCGATGCCCGTCCACAGAAGGATCTCACCGAAGTAGTTGGGATGCCGAGACCACTTCCAGAGACCACTATGGATGAATCTACGCTTGTTCGCCAGATCTGACCGGAACCGCCGCTTCTGCACATCGGCCAGTACCTCGAGCCCGAATCCAATGAGCCAGAGTGCCAAACCTATGAACGCGGGAATCCCCAGCGGCTGACGCGCGCTCGTCGTGATTGCGGCCAGCGCTGCGGCCAACGTTAGAGAAACCCAGAGCCCCTGCAGTGTCCAGGTAAGAAGCAGCCGCGGGAAGGACCGTTTGATCTCATCGAACCGCTCGTCCTTGCCGGACCGGAGGACGCGTCGTAGGAGGAACGTCCCCAGCCGCGCCGCCCAGACTGCGACCAGCGCCAACAACAGAAGCGAACGACCATCCATCGGCACGCTCAGCGCGACGGCCACCGCCGTCACGGAGACGTAGGTCAGACTCCCCGTGATATCAAAGAAGCGTTCGGTCTGCAGAAGAACCGATGGAACGAAGACCAGCCACTGGATCAAGAAGGCCATGCCGTACAGCACCGCAAAGGTTGGGAGCCCCAGGACTGTGCCTCCCTCACAGCTTCCCGCCCATCCGACCACGGAAGCCGCAACGAGAACCAGGGGGATCGAGCCGATCGCCATCCGTTCTGCCCTATTCATAGACCACATGACCTCTCTTCACAGGCCACGCGCTCAGATGCGCATGGACGCATTGCCCTAGCGCTCCTTCCAGACTTCCCAGAGGGCAGCCGTCTCGAGCGGCTTCACCTTGTTCTTGATCTCGACGATTCGCCCATCCTCATCGATAGCAGCATGAGACCGGATGATCCCCTGATAGGTCTTCCCGACCATCGACTTCTCCCCCCACGCGCCGTAGGCCTCGGCTGCACTGTGATCAGGATCGGACAGGAGCAGGAAGTCCAGTCCGTACTTCGCGCGGAATTTGGCGAGCTTCTCCGGCGGGTCGGGAGAGATCCCGATCACCGTCACGCCGGCATCGCAAATCAGTGGCCCCAGATCCTGGATGGCGCAAGCCTGTTTCGTGCATCCAGGCGTATCCGCCTTGGGATAGAAGTAGACGATCACCCGCTTGCCCCGGAAGTCATCCAATCGCACCGTTTCACGCGTGTCCGACAGCAGCTCGAAATCGGGTGCGCGATCACCGATCTGGATCATGCCAACCACCTCCGAACCAGTGTATCGAGTTCATTGCCTGAAGGTGCTGACGTTCCGCCTGCGAGTCCTCCCCTTGTCCGGCCCATCCTATGCTGCCGGGAGTAGCGAAGGCAAAGCTGATCTAGGCCGGGCTGGCGTCGAAGTGTTATCGCCATCACCACGCTACAGCTAGCGAACGCGTTCTACAATCAGTCCCCCGGGCTCCAGAGCTTCCGTTTTCCTGCGATTCTTCGATAAAACTCTTCCATCGCGTCGCAGCAGTGGCTCGCTATGGCCTTCAAGCCCTCGATTCGATGTCTGTGAAATGAGCCAGACACGCTGCCTTCCCCCCGCTTCCGGAGCCCTTCCAATGACCCGGATCCTAGCTCCTCATCCGGACCGATTCCATGGGACAAGGTCACTTCGAGCTCCTCCTGCGGCATCCTCTCGATCCCCTCATCCCGGAACTCCCTCTCCACGGTCCGTCCTCCCAACTTCTGCTCCTGCCCGTTGCTGCGTCCGGGGGTCAGCTGGACCCGATTGAGCTGCGGGGGAATCCCAAGACAGCTCCTTCACTCGCCGCGCCGACGGACGCAGCGTATCGATCGAGGTAGCCGCCGCTTGACTGCTGCACGGGCGGAGCAAGCTGTCCGCGCCGGAGAGCGAGTTCGGACTCATCGACGTGAAGCGTGAGTCGTCCCTCGGGGATGTCGATCTCGATGCGATCGCCCTCCTCGACGAGAGCGATGGTCCCACCTGCAGCTGCCTCAGGGCAAACGTGCCCGATGGCCGCGCCTCGTGACGCCCCCGAGAACCGTCCGTCGGTCACCATCGCCACGGATCCGTCCAGTCCAAGCCCGGCCAGCACGGAGGTCGGCATCAGCATCTCGCGCATGCCCGGCCCGCCGCGAGGTCCCTCATAGCGGATTACGACGACGTCGCCCGCTTGGATCCTCCGATCGAGGATCGCTGCGAGGGCGTCTTCCTCACCATCGAAGACGCGGGCTGGCCCTTCATGACGGCGCATCTCGTCTCGAACCGCCGCCGCCTTGACAACGCAGCCATCGGGCGCCAGGTTGCCTCGCAGGATGCGGAGTCCGCCGCCTGGCATCGCGGGCGCCTCAACGGGATGGATGACGGGCGGTTGCGCATCGGCCCGAGGTCGCTCTTGAGCGATCTCAGCGATGCACCGTCCGGCCACGGTTCTGGCACTCCCATCCATGCAGCCAGCGCGGAGGAGTTCTCCCATGACAGCGGCGATGCCGCCCGCTCGATCCAGATCCTCCATGTGGTGAGGACCGGATGGGCTCAGCTTGACCAGGCAAGGCGTTCTGCGACTGATCCTGTCGAATAACTCGAGAGGGAGGGGAACCTTCGCCGCGTGAGCGATGGCAGGCAGGTGAAGGACCGTGTTCGTCGATCCGCCGATGGCCGCGTCGACGGCGATCGCGTTCTCAAACGCCTCGCACGTCAAGATGTCCCCCGTCACGACGTGTCCCTCCATAAGCTGCATCAGGCGCGTTCCGGCCGCTTTGGCCAGGCGCAGCCGCGCCGCGGAAACAGCGGGAATCGTGCCGTTGCCGGGGAGGGCCATGCCCAGGGCTTCGCAGAGGCAGTTCATCGTGTTCGCGGTAAACAGGCCGGCACACGATCCGCACCCGGGGCAAGCCGATCGCTCAAGCTCCTCCAATGTGGCGTCGTCGATCCGGCCGGCGCGGTGTCCGCCCACGGCCTCAAACATGGTCTTGAGATCGATCGCCTCTCCCTCATGATGTCCGGCAAGCATCGGACCCCCACTGACGAAGACTGCAGGTAGGTCCAGACGCGCCGCAGCGATCAACATCCCGGGGACAACCTTGTCGCAGTTGGGGATCATCACCATTCCGTCGAAGGCATGGGCCATCGCCATCGATTCAACCGAGTCGGCAATCAACTCGCGGCTCGGAAGCGAATACCGCATCCCGTCGTGCCCCATCGCAACCCCATCGCAGATGGCAATCGTGTTGAATTCGAGCGGAGTGCCTCCGGCCGAACGAACGCCGGCCTTCACGGCCTCGGCCACGGATCGAAGATGGACGTGCCCGGGCACGATCTCACTGAAAGAATTGGCGATGCCAATGATCGGGCGGGCCAGCTCCTCCGATGTGAGTCCCGAGGCGTAGAACAAGCTCCGCTGCGGCGCACGGGCCACACCTTTCTTGACGCGATCGCTATGCATGGCCTGTCTACCGGTCCGCGCTTGCGGCAACACTCCCGGCCAGAAGCCGTTCGACGACAGCTTCTCCCATTCTCGCTGTGTCCACGGAGGCTCCAGAGCCGGCGATTTCCCGTGTTCGAACACCGTCGCCTAGAGCGGTCTCTACAGCCGCCTCGACGCGTTCGGCTTCTGAGGTCAACCCGAGGCTGTAACGGAGGAGCATCGCCGCACTCAAGATGGTCGCGAGGGGATTCACGATCCCCTGACCGGCAATGTCCGGCGCGCTTCCGTGAATCGGCTCGTACAGACCGGGGCGTGTGCCGCCACGGTTGACATCGTCAGCTTCCCCCAGCGATGCCGACGGCAGCATGCCCATCGATCCAGCCAGCATGGACGCTTCGTCGGCAAGGATGTCACCGAACATGTTCGAGGTCAGTACTACGTCAAAATCGCGCGGTTGCCGTAGCAGGTGCATGGCCGCTGCGTCGACGAGCATCGTGTCGAAAGACACATCGGGATAGTCGTCGGCGACATCGGCAACCACCCGACGCCACAGTCTGGATGAAGCCAGCACGTTCGCCTTGTCGACCGAGATCACGCTTCCCCGACGGCTTTGCGCCAACTGGAAGGCCACGTGAGCAATCCGGAGGACCTCGATTCTTGTGTACCGCATCGTGTCGTACGCAACCGCCAAGTCTGCCGTGGGCTCCTGCCGTTCTCCGAAGTAGATGCCCCCGGTCAGTTCCCGGACGATCATCAGATCCACCCCGTCCAGCAAGTCGTCCCGTAAGGGAGAGATGCCTGCCAGATCGCTGTAGACCCGCACAGGACGC
>CBFCYU010000154.1:0-4397 GCA_965602415.1 uncultured bacterium
GGCAACAGGAGCAGAACGTCTCTCCTAGCGCGGTGATGCGTCGCGATAGAAGAAGAGCCTTCGAGGAATTGCCTGAATCGGGCAGTTCTGGAGCCTGGAGGGCTCGAACCATCGCAGACTGATGTGCGTCAGCGATTCCGGCGGCTAGAACTCCCAATCCGGGGATGGGGCCGGGAGGCGGAACGCACGATCGAGTTGAGTGATGAGATCGGGCGGTCCGGCGAGCTCGTCGGTCCATGAGAGGCTGCTGGCCTGTCGGACGCCGAGCCACATCCGGCTGAACGCACTCGCTGACGCAATCAGGGTCGGAAGCGTCGGGTCTTGTCCCTGGGCGGCGTTGCACTCAGGACCGACCTCGACGACGTATCCCCCCGCAATTCCTCGCCAGGGTGAGTCGTCCTCGAGGAACGATTCGATCGGATCGGAGAGCGTCAGGTTAAACCGGACCGGCTCCGCATCCAGGGAGGTCAGCTCCAGGGTCCCGGGAAGGTCGAGGATCCTCATCTGCCAATAGGCGAGAGCGACCATCCGATTCTCGTGTGGGGAGTGCCGTGTAATTTGGCGGGATCGAATCGGCTTCCGAAGCAGGTCCTGGAACTGAATGCCCGGAGGCTCCTGGATCTTCACCGAGTGGATCTGGTCCTCGAGGCTGCGGAGGAGCGCGAGGAGCTCGAGGAATCCGTCTTTCGCTTGGTAGGCCATCCAGAAGACGGTATACGGACCGTTCTCCGTCTCCTTTGCCGTGCACCAGAAGTGGTGTGTCAAGTTCCCACTGTCGTCGGTGTAGCCGAGCCCGAAGCCGTTCTCCCCCCAGCACATGTCAGCGCGGGTCAGCTGAGGGCTGTCGATGTTGCACGAGCCGTGCCGGCGGATGCGACGGAGGCGACTGGCGTGCATTCGCTCCCAATCGGAGAGCTCGAGCCGGACGGGAACGCGGGGCTTGACCGCGACGTTCAGTGTGGACGGATCGAAGGTGCACCAGTGTTCATATCCACCGTTGCCGAATCCGAGTTGGTTGTAGTAGCCCTGTTCGAAGACGCCGAGCATCGCGACGAGACTCCCGTCGGCCGCCTGCTCGGCCAAGATGCGCGCCGTCAGTCGGCCGGCCAGTCCACGCTTCCGGGCAACTCGGCTGGTTGTCACGCCGGTGACCCCAGTCAGCGACAGGTCGCGCTCGCCGTGGCGGATCGTCCCAGGATCGGTTGTCACCATGCACTCGGCGCTTCCGTTGAGTTCAGCGACCATCGTTCGGCCGCTCTCGACCAGCCCGGCGAGCCCTTCCTCGTGCTCCGGCTTGTCGCACCACCCGACCTCACGATAGATGCGGAGGACGTCGTCCTTGTCTCGATCCGGCTCGTAGTCTCTCAGTCTCATCGGTATCGCTTCCTTCGTGCCCCGCCCACCGCGGAGCGGGCTGACTACATGTAGAGGCCGCCGTTGGCGTTGATCGTCTGCCCGGTGACATACCCGGCTTCCTCGGAGGCGAGGAACGCGACGACGGCGGCGATGTCGTCCGGCTCGGCGACCTTGCGCGCCGGGATCTTGGCTGCGATCTGTGCTTCCTTCGTCGCCAGCGCGGCGGCGTTCATGTCGGTCCGCGTGTAGCCGGGGGAGACGGCATTCACGGTGATCGTCGGCGCGAGCTCGAGGGCGAGCGACTTGGTCAATCCGATCAGGCCGGATTTTGCGGCGGCGTAGTGCGCTCCGTGATCCGATCCGGTCATCGCTCGCAGCGAGCAGATGTTGACCACGCGGGCCCACGGCTCGTTCTTCAGAAAGGGCAGCGCGGCGCGCACGGCGAACATCGCCGCCGACAGGTTGACAGCGATCGATCGGTTCCAGTCCTCGTCGGTCATCTCGTCGAGCGTCTTGTGTTGGGAGAAGCCGGCGTTGTTCACGACGATCCGGATCCCACTGAATGTCGCGGCCGTCTTGTCGATCAGCTGTTGTACCTGCTCTCGATCACCGACATCGGCCTTGACAACGATTGCACGCCCGCCGAGGCGCTCGATTCCTTCGGCGACCTCAAGGGCCATTCCTTCGTTGCTGACGTAGTTGACGCAGACGCCGAACCCAGCGGCTCCGAGGCGGCGTGCGATCGCCGCGCCGATTCCGCGTGAGCTGCCGGTGACGATTGCGCCGGACAAGGATCGTGCTTCGGAGTCGTGATTCATCGTGGCGCGATTGTAGCCGCGGTGTGGAGGCGTTTCGACGAGCTCAGAGGTGTTTCAGCGCTTCTCGGGCGACCTCGATCCGTCGCTCGTCCTCCAGCCAGCGCATCAGCTCCGGGCGCACGATCTCGGGGCAGCGGCGTCCGAGCTTCCACATCGCGGAGGAGACGGCCCGCCAGACGGGGCGGCGCTCGTCGAGGGAGAGCTTGCGAAGGACGATCAGCGCCTTCCTGGCGATCGGCGCCGCCGGCGGGGCGGAGAAGGCCATGGCGACGTTCCACAACACCGCAGGCTCGTTCGACGTCGACCAGTGGACGAGGTACTCGAACGTATTCACTGGATAGCTGCGCAGGAGGCTCCCGCCGAGGGCAGAAGGACCGAGGTTGCGTCGGATCGTCGCGTCTTCGTCGGAGAGGAGAGGCTCGAGGAGCTTGAGGAGCGGCTCCGCCCGCTCGAGGCGATTGGGCCGCGCGGCGCGGGTCGCGGCGATCACGACCGCCCGACGGATGTTGACCGATGCGTTCTCTCGCCACTGTCGCAGTGAGTCGAGCATCTTGGCGAAGTCGTCTCGAAGCAACCGGCCGCAGGTCTCCGCCGCAGCGTCGCGTACGGTCCAATCCGCGTTGTCGGCGAGACATTGCAGCAGCTTCATCGCGGCTTTGGCGTCGTGCCGGTAGCAGGCGGGGACCAACTGGCATGCAAGATGGAGGGACGCGGGTTCCTTCCGGAGGACGAGATCCCGGACTTGCCTGAGAACCACCGTGGCGTCTCCGGCGGCCTCGACAAGTCGATTGGCTGCGTAGCGGACATCCTGGATCTTGGCCCCGCCGAGTGCACCTGCAAGCGAATCAAGCTTCCCTCGGGCAATGATCTGGTCGATCCGGTCTCGCATCGTATCACCGTGGCACGGGACGTGGATTCCTCACTGTAACGCTCAACCGGAATTGGCGTCAAGTCGCGCCGGTTGTCGAGGGTCACCCGATCGCCTACCATCTCCGTACGGTCCGGAAACCCGCACAAGGGGGTAGGCAAGTGGGTTGCACGAAGGGCTTCGCAGCTGATTCGGTATTGCCTCAGGGTAACGTGAATCCGTTGGAGATCGTCCGTCGCAGCATTCCCCATCCACCGTTCCTCGCCTGCTAGCGCGTGGCGGTTCGCGTGTACGTGCAGGCACAACAGGGCGGCGAAAGGAGCGGGAATGCGACAGGAAGAGGCACACAAACCCTATCGGATCAAGGTCGTTGAAGCGATTCGCGTGCTCTCCAAGGCGGAACGGGAGCAGCGGCTCGAGGAAGCCGGATACAACATCTTCAACCTTCATGCGAACGACATCTACGTCGATTTGCTGACCGATTCCGGGACCGGCGCGATGAGCCAGGAGCAATGGGCGGCGATGATGCGGGGCGACGAGTCCTACGCGGGGAGCCGAAGCTACGATCGGTTCCGTGCCGCGGTCGACGGTATCTTCGGGTTCGGCCATGTTCTACCGACCCACCAAGGACGAGCGGCGGAGAACGTCCTCTTCTCCTCGATCCTCAAGCCCGGGGACGTCGTTCCGAACAACATGCACTTCGACACGACCCGCGCCAACGTGATCGCCAACGGCGGGGATCCGGTGAACCTCGTGGCCGACATCGCGTTCGAGCCCGCGGCGCAGCACCCGTTCAAGGGGAACATGGATCCGGATAGGCTCGAGCGACTGATCTCCGAGGTCGGGACGGATCGAATCCCGCTGGTGATGATGACGATCACCAACAACAGCGGCGGTGGTCAGCCGGTCTCGCTCGCCAACCTGCGGGAGATCAGTCGGATCGCGCGGGGCCACGGGATCCCGTTCTTCCTCGACGCTTGCCGATTCGCCGAGAACGCCTTCTTCATCCGTGAACGCGAGTCGGGATACGCAGGCAAGGCGCCGTTGGAGATCGCCAAGGAGATGTTCGCCCTCGCCGACGGGATGACGATGAGCGCGAAGAAGGACGGCTTGGCCAACATCGGCGGGATCCTCGCGATGAACGATCGCGGCCTGTACGAAGCGGCGCGCGAGCGGCTGATCCTGATGGAGGGGTTCCCGACGTACGGCGGCCTGGCCGGCCGTGATCTCGAGGCAATTGCCGTCGGTCTGTACGAGGCGCTCGACGTTCACTACCTCGCCGATCGGATTGGTCAGACGCGCTACCTCGGCGAGGGACTGCTGGAGGCGGGGATCCCGATTGTCGAGCCGATCGG
>CBFCYU010000155.1:0-4379 GCA_965602415.1 uncultured bacterium
CCACGCGTTCAGCAACTCCCTGGAGTGGGGCGGAGTCACGGCGGCGCTCGATCCGTTCGAGGACTACGTTCAGCTGTTGGAGCCCTGGCTCTGGTTCGCGATTGCCTACTCTTTTCTCCAGCACAGGAGCAGGGCAAGACTCCGCGAGTCTCAGGCGCAGCTCTTGGATCTCTACGAAAATGCTCCCGCGGCCTACTTCTCGGTTGGGGTCGACGGCCGGATTCGTCGCTGCAACCTGCGTGCCGCGGAGCTTCTCGGCCACCGCGTCGAGCAGTTGATCGGACGGCCAGTGACGGATCTGTACGCCGACACGTCCCACGGGAAGGCCGCTGCCGCGAGCGTATTCGAGCGGTCTCGCGCCGGAGAGACGATCGTCGATCAGGAACTCCAGATGCAGCGGGCCGATGGAACGCCGATGTGGACCAGCCTGACGGTAAACGCGGTCCGGAATGAGGATGGAGGCATCGTTGAGAGCCGCTCGATGGTCATGGACATCACCGCCCGCCGACAGGCCGACCAGGAGAGGCTGGTAGTGGAAGCGCAGCTGCGTCAGAGTCAGAAGCTCGAGTCGGTTGGGACACTGGCGAGCGGAGTGGCGCACGAACTCAACAACCCACTGACCGGCGTCATCAACTACGCCCAGCTGATTCACGATCGTGTCGAGGACGCGACGACGAGAGACTACGCGGCCGGGATTGTCGAAGAGGGAGAGCGAATGGCGAAGATCGTGCGACAGCTCCTCTCGTTCGCATGGCAGGAGACAGAACGACACAGCCTGGTGGATCTGCGGGACATCGTCGACGAAGCGCTTTCCTTGATCGAGGCCGTCCTTCAGAAGGATCAGATCCGTGTGGAAGTCGACATTCCATCGGACCTACCGAGAACCCGATGCCGAAGCCAACAGATTCAGCACGTGTTGATGAATCTGCTCACGAACGCCCGCGACGCCCTCAACAGCCGCTATCCGGAGCAAGACGAGGACAAGATTGTACGCATTACGGCCGAATTGGCGGAGGACGGAGCGTGGGTCCGGACGACCGTGGAGGATCACGGCGCCGGTATCTCCGCAGAGCTTCTCGGCCGTGTGTTTGACCCGTTCTTCACGACGAAGCTGCGCGGCCGCGGAACAGGCATCGGACTCACGATTAGCCACAGAATCGTTCGCGACCACGGCGGTCGGCTAGCGGTGGACAGCGAACCGGGCGTCTGCACTCGGTTCATCATGGATCTGCCCGTCGACGCGGACGACGTGGTGTAGATGGCCAGGATCCTGATTGCCGACGATGAGAAGGACATCCGGAACACCCTGAGCGAGTTCGTCAAGGAGGGCGGGCACGAGGTCCTCATGGCGGAGAACGCCGGCGAGTGCTTGCGTCTGTTCCGCGAAGGGCGGTTCGCGTTCGACCTAACGCCATTCCGGCTGCCGAGTCAGATCCCTTCGATGACCCAAGCGGCGACCGTCTCGTTGTCCTCGGCGAACGAGAACTCCGCTCGAATCCTCTTTCCCGAGAGCACGAGCGGAAGCCAGTAGTGATCGTCGTCCCACATGAGGGCGTAGGGGATTTCGGTGATCGGGAACCAAGCCGGCGCCATCTCTGCGCTCTCCCGCACCTCGCCGTCCCACACGGTTGTCACGAAGACGTGTACGTGGTGGTCGAACACCGGGTGAAACGGAAAGACAAACGTAACGGAACCCGCTGAGCGAAGCGTGTCCGGTGAGACGACCACGCCCGCTTCCTCCTCGACTTCGCGGATGATCGTCCGGACCGGTGTCTCGCCGGGGCGAACCTTCCCACCGAGTCCGTTGTGCTTCCCGCACCCGAATCCCCGCTTCTTCCGCGCCAGGAGGATTCGCGCCGGTGGCTCACCGTCGAGAATGAAACAGAGCGTCGCTTCGATCATGTCGGGTTCGTGCTCCCCCTCTCGATGGTGGATGGTACGGGGACGGGGACGAGCGCGCACGCCGAACTGAATCCATGGCTGCGCGCGGGGAAGTCGTCGATTAGAATCGACGGCGGATCCTTGGAGGAAACGAAAGGAACGGAGGGTGGAGTGCGCGATCTTCTCGTTCGAGGTGGCAGGGTCGTCAGCGAAGGCGATGTGATCCGGGCCGACGTGGCGGTCTCCGAAGGAGTCATTGCAGCGATCGGCCCCGATCTGGATGTCAACGCCGAGCGAACGATCGACGCGTCCGACCGTTACGTCCTCCCGGGGATCCTCGATGTTCATACCCATCCGGTCTACCTCGACGATCTCCACGGACTGTCGGTGACCGCAGCCCACGGCGGGGTGACGACCCTCATTCACTACGCCTACGTCAAGCCAGGCGATGGGCTGTTGGAAACGATCCGACGGTTCCGCGAGGAGGGGGAGAGCGGCTCCATCCTCGACTTCGCGCTCCACGGCGGGTTGTTCGATCCGAAGAACCAATCCCACGAGATTCCTGACGCGATCGCTGAGGGCGTGACGTCGTTCAAGATGTTCATGACCTACGCCAAGCTTGGCTGGATGACCGATGATTACCAGCTGATGCGGACCCTCGACATCATCGCCCGGGCCGGAGGCATGGGGATGGTCCACGCGGAGAACGGCCTCGCTACCGACTATCTTCAGGACAGAGTCCTCGAGGAAGGACGCGACCCGAAGGCGACGTTCGTCGAGACCCGGCCTGCGGTCCTCGAGGCCGAGGCGATCCACCGGGCGATCGCGATCGCCCGGGTCGCCGACTGCCCGCTGTACATCCCGCACATGTCGGCGGCGTTGGGGATCGATGTCGTCGCGACGGCCCGGGCGGAGGGCCAGCGCGTCTACGCAGAGACGTGTCCACAGTACCTGACACTGACCCACGAGGATCTCCTCCGGCTCGGCCCGTTGCTGAAGATCGGCCCGCCGCTTCGCGACGAAGACGATCGAGCGGCGCTCTGGCACGCCCTCGCAGAGGGCGCAATCGACACGATCGCCAGCGATCACGCGCCGAAGGAGAAGCGGATCGACGACGACTTCTTCGCCGCGCCGTACGGCTCGCCGCAGGTCGAGACGATGCTCTCCCTTGTCCACGACGAAGGCGTCCGCAATGAGCGGGTTGACTGGCTCCGCCTGGTGCGAGTCCTGTGCGAGAACCCGGCCCGGATCTTCGGCTTGTACCCCAGGAAGGGAACGCTCCGGCCGGGAAGCGACGCCGATCTGGTGATCTTCGATCCGAAGGCGGAGTGGACGATCGAGCGCGTCCATCAGCATTCGCAGGCACTCTACAGCGCCTACGAGGGCCGGATCTGCGTCGGGAAGCCGGTCACGGTGATCCAACGCGGCGTGGTCGTGGTGGAGGAGGGAGGACTCGTTGCACGCCCCGGGTGCGGCCGATTCCAGTCAACGAGCGCGGGTCGAGCCGAACTGAGCGAGCTCGTGTAGCGGGTTGGTGGCCATGCGAAATCGAGAGGAGGAAGGGTGATGCAGAGGCTTTCGAGCAAAGACGTCCTTCGGGCCGATCAGTTCTCCAAGGATGAGATCGACTGGATCCTCGAGGCGGCACGGCGGTACGAAGCGGCGCTCGATGCCGGTGAAACCCTCGATGAATTGCGGGGGAAGGTCCTCGCGACGCTCTTCTTCGAGCCGAGCACGCGGACGCGGCTGTCTTTCGAGGCGGCGATGCTCCGCCTCGGCGGGCGCGTCATCAGTGTTGCCGAGGCGAAGAGCAGCTCAGCGGCGAAGGGAGAGTCTCTCCACGACACAATCAAGACGGTCGAAGGGTACGCCGATGTCATCGTCCTTCGCCATCCGCAGATCGGCGCGGCGGCGGAGGCGGCGCGGGCGACCGACGTGCCGATCCTCAACGCCGGCGACGGAGCGGGGCAGCACCCGACGCAGTCCCTCCTCGACCTGTACACCATCGTCAAGGAGCAGGGGAAGGTCGACGGTCTGACGATCGCGCTCGCCGGGGACCTGAAGAACGGGCGGACCGTTCACTCCCTCGCCGACCTCCTCGCCAACTACGACGTCGAGTTCGTCTTCGCGGCGCCGAACGCGCTGCGGATGCCGAACGAGATCGTCGAGCGGCTGCGCACGAGAGGGATCTTGATCCGCGAGACGGAGTCGCTGGCTGACGCGATCCCGGCTTGCGACGTGCTGTACATGACGCGCATCCAGCGCGAGCGGTTCGACGATCCGGGCGAATATGAGCGCCTGAAGGACGCCTACGTCCTCACCCGCGACATGCTCTCCGCCGCCAGAGACCCGATTACGATCATGCATCCCCTCCCGCGGGTGAACGAGATCGCAACTGACGTCGACGACCACCCGGGGGCCGCCTACTTTCGCCAAGCGGCGAACGGCGTTCCGATCCGGATGGCCCTCCTGGTGTCGCTGACTCGGTAGAATCTGCG
>CBFCYU010000156.1:0-4372 GCA_965602415.1 uncultured bacterium
TACGGGTCGACTCGACAGGATTGACCCATCTCCACGACCGTCGTCGCGGTGACCTCTTCGATGATGGCTGGGCCGGCAATCACGTTGCAGGCCAGGAGACGATCGCGTCGATAGATGTCGTACGAGCTGTACTGCCCATTCCCCACGTAGACGTCTCGTTCGCCAAGCTTCGCATCCACCGGTGGTGTGTCGCCACCTTCCGGTATTCGTTCCAGATTCGGCTTGGTGACGCTGCCCAGCCCGATCACCTTGAGAGACACGATCTCCTTCGGCTCGTCGGGGGCGTTGTGTCCGTAGATTCGCAGATGCTGATCATCGAAGTCGCTGGCGATCCGGGACTTCGCAGCGTCGGTGAATGGTGCCGGCGCTACAACTGCCAGGGTGTGCTCCTGTCCCACGTAGCGCAGATCCAGCTGATAGGTCGTCGTGATTGCATCCACGCCGACGTTCTCCTTGGCAAAGACATCCTTGACACGCTCCTCAAGATCTCGGAACACCCCGTTGACCATCTCGGGATCCGCCGTGCCAAGAGGCATGATGAACGTCCGGCTCAGATCGTGTCGCAGATCAGCCATGAGCATCCCCCACGCAGAGAAGACTCCGGAACTCGGGGGCACGATCACCGTCGGCACGTTCAACTCCTTCGCAATCGCTGCTGCGTGAATCGGTCCCGCACCGCCGAATGCAACCATGACGAATTCGCGCGGATCGTACCCTCGCTTCACCGTCATGGACTGAAGCAGTCCGGACATGTTCGTGTTCACGATCTTGACGATCCCGAGGGCCGCCTCATCGACGCTGAGATCGAAGTGGTCGGCCACCTTCTTGATTGCGGTGTGTGCCAGTTCGGTCGAGATCTCCATTTCGCCGCCGAGGAAGTAGTCGGGATCGAGAATCCCCAATTGCAGGTTCGCGTCGGTAACGGTCGGTTCCTTCCCTCCTCGCTTGTAGCAGGCCGGCCCCGGGTCTGCGCCGGCGCTTTGGGGGCCGACGTGCATGGCACCCGCCTCATCGATCCACGCAATGCTCCCTCCGCCGGCTCCGATTTCCCTCAGATCGACCACGGGAAGGAGAATCGGTCGTCCTTCGACCAGGTACTGCTCCGTCGTCTCAGGCAAGCCACCCGTGATGATCGACGTCTTCGCCGTCGTTCCCCCCATGTCGTAGGAGATGACATTCTCGTAGCCGACCAATTTCGCCAGCTCGGCCGCACCGATGGCGCCGCCAGCGGGACCGGATTCGACCATGGCGATCGGAATGTCTCGGGCGACCGAGGCGGCCATGACCCCGCCGTTTGACTGCATGATCTGAAGGACTTGCGCGAACTCGCGCTCCCGCAGCTCCCGCTCGAGGCTGTCGAGGTAGCTGCGGACGACAGGCATGACGTACGCGTTCTGCGTCGCCGTGCTCGTTCTCTCATACTCGTAGTACCGTCGCGTGATGAGATGTGAGAGCGAAACAGGCGCGTCGGGGAGTCGCTCGCGCAAGAACTCGCCGATCCGGATCTCATGCTCCGGGTTCGCGTAGGCGTTGAGCAGGCAGACCGCGACCGCCTGAACCCCCTCGTCGACGAGAACCTTTAGCGCTTCGTCGAGGTCCGCTTCGGACAACGGAGTCAGCACCTGACCGCGCGCGTCGATCCGCTCACCCACTTCGAGCCGCAGAAAGCGAGGGACGAGGGGGCGAGGCTTCCGAAACAGGGCATCGTACATCTCCGTCCTGTTACATCGCCCGATCTCGAGGACGTCCCGGAATCCTCGCGTCGTCAGGAGCGCCGTCTTGGCGCCTTTGCCTTCGATCAGTGCGTTGATGACGACCGTCGTTCCATGCGAGAGAAAGGAGACGTCCCGCAACGGGATCGAGAACTTCTCAATCGACTCGATCGTGCCGATCGCCGGGTTGTGGGGCGTGGACGAAACCTTGCTGACGACGACGCGTCCCGATTGCTCGTCAAGCAACACGCCGTCTGTGAAGGTCCCGCCTACGTCCGTACTGAGTCTGTACATCACTTCCTCCTATGACGAGACTGGGCTGCGACTTCGGATCGATTCTCAGGTTCCGTTGCCTTCTCGATCGCTTCGTTCCAGACTGCCTCCGCTTCCTGCGAGCCGGCTCCCATCTGCACCCAAAGGAGCTTGGCGGTTGAGGAGTCGTCGACTCGGTAGCCCCGTGCAGCCGCCGCCGGGACGTGGTAGCAGTCGCCCGCTCCGAGCGGGTACGAATCCTCGTCCACCGTGAGTTGAATCCGGCCTTCGAGGACGTAGCCGAACTCCTCCCCTTCGAAGACCCTCGGTTCCTCCTCGCTCTCCGCCGGAATCTCGGCCACGAACACCTGCAGTTGGGCGTCGGGGAGATTCCCGCTCAGAAAGCGATAGCGGACCGCATTCTGTGAGAGGTTGACGAGGGCCGATTGGCTCCCATGCTCGATCGGCGGGGAGGGGAGCGTTCCCATCGGGAGTGTCTCCTTGCCCAGCAGATTGAGAGCCCGCACATAGCGGGCGGTTTGAACCCAGAGCACTTTCGCACCGTCGACGCCCGCATCGCACGCGTGCGGCGTCGAAGCCATGAGATGATAGCTGTCGCCGGACCCCAGCTCGTGCGATTCCTCATCGGACACCAGCACGATCCCTCCCTCGAGGATGTATCCGAATTCCTCTCCTTCGTGCGAGTGAGGCTCGCTGTGGCTCCCCGGCGCCATTTCCCCAATCACGGCTTCGAATCGTCGCCCGGGGAACCCTGTGCTCAGGAAGCGGTACTTGATCGATGCGTCCGACAGGCTGACGTGCGGGCGGTTGTCGCTCTTGGTGATCGACGAATGCCTCGGATCGACCAGGATCGCGTTCCCGGGTCCGTTCGACATGACGAGGACATCGGCGAGCGAGACGTCGAGCGCCTGGCAGATCGAACGCAGCGAGGAGATGGAGAACGACGAAAGCCCCCGTTCGATCTGCGAGAGGAATCCGACGGACAGGCCACAGGCGGCGGAAAGCGAGCGAAGCGTCATGCGCTTTCGGGTTCGAATGCTGCGTATCCGCCACCCGACTTCCGACAGCCGCTCGCTCTCCATGAGACCAACATACCGATCCAGTGAACGCTTGTCAAACACAAGTGAACACTGTTCACAAGCCGGAACTGATTCGGTGACTCACTGCAGCGAAAATCAATCCTAACCAGGCTTTTGCGCCGAATTCCCCGATCCATCCAGGGCAATGAAGTCGCTAGATCTCTGCGTGAGCGGTACGCGCGATGATCTCGTCCTGCAGTGCGCGATCGAGATTGTTGAAGTAGTCGCTGTAGCCCGCGACGCGGACGATAAGGTCCCTGTGTTCGCTCGGTGCGTCTTGGGCTCGACGCAGCGTCTCCGAGTCGACGACGTTGAACTGGACGTGGTGCCCGTCCATGCGGAAGTACGTGCGGACCAGGTTGCCGAGCTTCCTCAGGCCGGTCTCTCCGCGAAGCACGTCGGGAAGGAAACGCTGATTCAGCAGGGTCCCACCGGTGCGAACATGGTCGATCTTCCCGACGGATCGGATCACCGCCGTCGGTCCGCGCGTGTCGGATCCTTGCGTCGGCGAAATCCCGTCGGAAAGCGGAACGCCGGCTTTCCGCCCGCCCGCCGTCGCACCGACCATCTCCCCGAAGAAGACGTGGACCGTCGTCGGTAGAAGGTTAACTCGATAGGTGCCGCCCTTGGTGTTCGGTCTTCCGTCGATCACGGCGAAGTACGCGTCGAACAGCACCCGTGCAATCTCGTCCGCGGCGTCGTCGTCGTTGCCGAACTTCGGAGACTGATGAACCAGCCTGCCCTGCAGGGACTCGTGCCCGGCAAAGTCAGCGTCGAGCGCATCGACGAGTTCGCCCATCGTCGTCCCGCGAGAGAAGACGTGCTCCTCGATCGCCGCGAGAGCGTCCGTCGTCGTCCCGAGTCCGACACCCTGGATGTAGGTTGTCGGGTACCGGGGGCCCGCGTCATTGTAGTCCTGGCCGCACTCGATGCAGTCCTCGACGAGGACGGAGAGGAACGGGGCCGGCATGTGCTCGGCGAACAGCCGCTCGACCCGATGGTTTCCCTCGATCTTCAGATCGACGAAGTAGCGAAGCTGGGTCCGATACGCTTCGAACAACTCGTCGAACGAGCTAAACGACCGAGGATCTCCGGTCTCCGGTCCGAGCTGAAGTCCCGTTCGAGGGTCGCTCCCATCATGCAGCGTGATTTCGAGGATCTTCGGCCAATTCATATATCCGGTGAGGACGCAGCTCTCCTTACCGAACGCGCTGACTGTCACGCAGCCGCTCGGACCGCCGGCACGGGCATCATCGAGCGACTTTCCGGCCCGCAGGAACTCCTGATGGATCGCGTCCGTGTTGAAGA
>CBFCYU010000157.1:0-4368 GCA_965602415.1 uncultured bacterium
CTTGGAGGTTTCTACGTCCCCGGTTCGCCGCTCGGCGCCAAGACGGAAGACGAGTTGGTCGAGCTGGCGACGAACGGCGAGAGCCTCGGGCTGCGAGTCGCTGCTGCCACTGCACTCACAGCACTCTGGATTTCCGACCAGCCGTTGACGATCGACCAGACCCGTAAAGAGATCTTGTCGATCACGCTGGTCCATCCGGAGCTGGCATTGGCCTATCAGGGGTACCTGGCGTATCTGTTCAGCCTCTAGGTAGGCAGTAACGAAGGAGGTTCTCAATGAAGAAAGCGTTGATTCTGGGGAGCCTGCTTCTCGTCTCTTCACTTGCCGTTTTCGGGCAAGGGTATGACGAGCAGCCGGCGGACGCCCTCGTCTTCCCGTTTGGCGTTGCGGGGACTCCGTATGAGAATGTGGAGCTAGGTGTCCAAGGCGGAACGCTCCACGAGGCTAGCATCGAAGACCCGAGGGGCTGGAACAACCACACCGCTCACGAGACGAGCACCACGCAGTACACGAACCTGATGCATCGGGGGCTTCTGAACCTCGATCACATCAGCGGTGCGGTCGTGATCGATTTGGCCAAGAGCTACGACATCTCCGAAGACGGTTTGATCATCACGTTCTACTTGCGCGAGGAGCTCAAGTGGTCGGACGGCACACCGCTAACGGCAGATGACGTCCTCTTCACGTACAACGATGTCGTTCTGAACGAGGACGTCGACTGCAACTCGCGCGACGGTCAGATCCTTCCGGACGGGACCTTCCCGATCTGCGAGAAGATCGACGACTACACCGTGCAGTACACGCTGTCGACGATCTACCGCCCGGTCCTCAACTCGATCGGCGTCAACATCATGCCGAAGCACAAGCTGGCGCAGTTCGTCCACAAGCTCAACCCGGAGGTTCCGGTCGGGACGTTCAACGAGACATGGACGCTCGACACGCCGCTTGATGAGCTCGTCGGCAACGGCCCGTACATCGTCACTGGCTACCAGGTGAACGTGAGCGTGACGATGGAGCGCAACCCCTACTACTACGGCTACGACAACGCGGGCACGCAGCTTCCCTACTACGACAAGTTCGTCAGCCACATCGTGACCAACTCGGACGTGTCGATGCTGAAGTTCCGCAATGGCGAGATCGACGTGTACGGCCTCCGACCTGAGGACATCCCGATCCTCCTTCCTGAAGGCCCCGGCAAGGGCTACCAGGTCATGATCACCGACCTGGCGACCTACGGGACGACGTGGATCCTGGTCAACCAGGACTATGGCTTGCCCGACGGGACGGGCGAGGAGCAGCGAGAGCTCTACCGCAACGTCGAGTTCCGCGAGGCGCTGGCGCACCTGCTCGACAAGGACACGATGGTGCAGAACGTGCTGAACGGGCTGGGGGGTCCGCAGTGGACCGGGGTGAGCCTGCCTTCACCGTTCTACGCGGGACGCGACTACTACGGTGGTCCGATCACCGAGACCGACGCCGTCACGTTCGAATACGATCCGGTGTTGGCGGCGAGCAAGCTCGATGCCCTCGGCGTCGTTGACGCGGACGGCGACGGGTGGCGCGATCTCCCGAGCGGAGAACCGTTCTCGATCACGATCAACGCCAACGACAACACGACCCGCGTCGCGTATTGTCTGATCATGCAAGACGACTTCCGCGCGGCCGGCCTGAACGCCAACTTCCAGGTTGTCGACTTCAACACGCTGGTTGGCGATCTGTTCGCGGCGACAGGCGACATCATCCTGCTCGGTCTGACCGGCGGGGATGAACCGAACAGCGGGAAGAACGTCTACTCGTCGTGCGGCTCCCTGCACGCCTATCGGTATTCGGCGTGTGAGGATCCGGATGAGGTCGATCTGCGGATCGATGAGTTGCTCGACCTCGGCGCGAACACGTTCGACCTCGACGCGGCGTTCGGTTACTACAAGGAGTACCAGCAGCTCCTGGCGAATCAGCTCGGATACATCTACCTGTGTCAGGGCCTGTTCCTGTACTCCTACTACGACTTCGTCGGGAATGCGAATTTGTCGAGCCCGACGTCGACGCCGGGAGGGAACAACGGACTGCTGACAGAGCTCTGTTTCGACAAGAGACTCTAGAAGCGAGCATATTAGGGGATGCGGCTCGGGAGCCAGTCTCCCGCGCCGCACCCCGTCCTTTCCAGTTCCCATTGTCAATCGGAAGGTAGAACGATGCTCACATACATCATTCGACGGACGCTTTACATGATCCCGCTGTTGCTCGTCGTCTCGCTCATCTCGTTCAGCCTGATCAAGCTCATGCCGGGGGACTACCTGACGACGGCGCGGATGAACCCGCAGATCACTGCGGAGACGCTTCAACGGCAGATCGAGCGATACGGCCTCGATAGGCCGTTTGTCGTTCAATACGGGTACTGGTTGAAGAACGTACTCCTGGGCGATTTCGGAACATCGTTCGACACACGGATGCCGGTCTTCCGGACTCTCTTTTTTGGAGGCCGACTGATGTGGACGATCATCCTGGCGTCCACCACACTGCTTCTGACATGGGTGATCGCGATCCCCATCGGGATCTACTCCGCGACGCACCAGTACAAGCCGAGCGATCATGTCGTCACGTTCTTCGGATTCTTGGGGCTATCGATCCCGAATTTCTTCTTCGCGCTGGTTCTGTTGTGGCTGCTCGTTGTGATCTTCAAGGTTGGTGACCACGGCCTGGGGGTCGGAGGCCTGCTCGACGCTCGCTTTTTCGATGCGCCGATGTCTTGGGCGAAACTCGGCAACTACCTCTGGCACATGTGGCCGTTGTGGGTTGTGATTGGGACCAGCGGGATGGCCGGGCTGATCCGCCTGATGCGGGGCAATCTCCTCGACACGCTGGCCTTGCCTTACGTCCAGACGGCCCGATCGAAGGGGCTGAAGGAGAGAGTTGTCATCTACAAGCACGCGGTGCGAAACGCGATCAACCCCTTGGTCACCGTGCTCGGCTTGTCGCTCCCCACGCTCGTTGGAGGCTCGATCATCACCGCGATCGTGCTGAACATCCCGACGGTCGGCCGCGCGTACTTCAGTGCCCTGCAACGCCAGGACGAGCCGGTGATCCTGGGAGGACTGCTTTTTTTCAGTCTGTTCCTGTTGATCGGGAACGTCATCGCGGACTTCCTCCTCGCGTGGGTCGATCCGCGGATCCGTTACAACTGAGCGCGGAAGTAAAGGAGATCGAGGATTCAAGATGGCACGATGGCGACGACGTAGAAAGCGAGAAGACGAAGTCGGCGTAGCACCCGGGGGACCGAAGGAGTTCGTCAGCCGCTCCCAAGGCGAGATGATTTGGAGCGCATTCAAGCGCCATCGTGTCGGAAACATCGGCACGGCGGTCATCCTGCTGTTCATTGTCCTTGCGGTGTTCGCGGAGTTCATCGCTCCCTACCACTACGGGAAACAGCATCGTCAGTATCCCTATTCCCCGCCGTCGACGGTCCACTTCCGCGACGAGGATGGCTCGCTGTCGCGACCGTACGTCTACGAGACAGAGCGCTCGCGTGACCCGGCGACGTATCGGGTGACCTACCCCGAGGACACGAGCACGAAGTTCTACGTCCGGTTCTTCGTCCGCGGGGAGGCGGAGTACAGCCTGTTCGGGTTCATCCCGTCGAACGTTCACCTGTTCGGGGCGGTCGCGGAGGACGGGTCCGTGGCGAACATCTTCCCACTCGGGACCGACGCTCTCGGTCGAGACCTGTTCACCCGCTGCCTCGTCGGCAGCTGGGTCTCGCTCGCTGTCGGGCCGCTGGTCATCATCTTCGCGTTCCCGCTGGGAATCGTTCTAGGTGGACTGTCCGGGTACTACGGCGGCGGGGTCGACATGTTTGTCCAGCGTCTCTGCGAGGTGATGCTTGCCATCCCCGGCCTTCCGATTCTGATGGCGATGGGAGCGGCCCTCCGAGGATTCGGCCTGTCGGCGGGGATGGTCTTCATGGGGATGATCGTCGCGCTGGCGATCACCGGGTGGGGTGGGATGGCGCGTGTCATCCGCGGCCAGGTTCTCGCCATCCGTGAGATGGACTTCGTCACAGCAGCGCAGGCGGCCGGGGCGAGCGACATGCGAATCATCCTGCGGCACATCACCCCGAACGTCACGACTTACCTGATCGTCAATGCGACGCTGCTCATCCCGGGGATGATGCTCACCGAGGCTGCGCTCAGCTTCCTTGGCTACGGGATTCAAGAGCCGATGACCAGTTGGGGGGCCCTTCTCACTGCGGCGACGAACGTAGGGGCGATCGAGCTGCACCCGTGGATTCTGATTCCGGGGATCTTCATCGTCGTCTCGGTGCTGGCGTTCAACTTCATGGGCGATGCGGTGAGAGACGCAGTCGATCCGTAC
>CBFCYU010000158.1:0-4313 GCA_965602415.1 uncultured bacterium
GAGCCTCCGCCGTCCTCCGGCGCGTCCGCGTCCAATCGTCCCTGCTCGATGTGAGACCCGCTCCGCTTCTCGACGTACATCGCCTTGTCCGCGGCATCCATCAGCTCCTCGAGGGTCGGCGAGGTCATAGGATCGAACGGCGCACTGCCGAGCGAGACGGTGAGTTCCAACGTGCCCTCGACCTTCTGTCGCTCCTCCTCGAGGCATTCGCGGAACCGGTTGATCAGCGAGAAGATCCCCGGTGGATGAGCCTCGACCGCGAGGGCGACGAACTCGTCCCCAGCCAGACGAGCGATGATGTCCGATTCACGCATGGCGGCCACGAAGGCCCGCGCAACTGCACACAGTGCTTGATCACCCACAAGATGGCCGTGCGTATCGTTGATCGCCTTCAACCGATCGACGTCCGCCAGAAGGAGCACCGACTCTCGCCCGTTCCGCTTCGCCAGCCGAAGGCTCTGCTCCGCGAGGAGCCAGAATCCCCTCCGGTTGTACAACCCGGTCAGCGGATCGCGCAGGGAAAGCTCCTCCAGTTCCTGATGCAACGCGTGGCGCTCCGCCGCGTAGTGCACGGCGTGGAGAAGGAGATTCCCCTCGATCTGCCCCTTGATGAGGTAGTCCTGCGCGCCCTTGCGAACCGCCTCACGCGCGATCTCCAGATCGCTTTCGCCGGTCAGAATGATGATCGGTACATCGGGTGCCTGCGCGCGTAGTCGGTGGAAGCTGTCCAGCCCCGTGCTGTCAGGCAGGCCGAGGTCGAGCAGAATGAGATCAGCCATTCCCTCGTCCAGCAGCGGGAGGCTTTCGGCAACCCGGTCAACTGTCCGTATCGAATAGGATTGGATATCAGACCGAAAGCTCCTTTCCACGATGCTTATGTCATCTGGATTGTCTTCGATAAGGAGGATCCGAATCGGTCCGGTGGCTTCGCTGTGCATCGCCGACCTCCTCTCACACGTCAAGAGGATATCCCCGATGACCCGTTCATCCCAATCCAGGCACTCCACTCCGGCCGTCGGACGCGCCGCCCTATCCAACCATCTCGCACTTGGATGCAACTCCGTTGAACGATCTCGTGCGGGAGTTCGCATCCATCCAGCCGTTTCCGTCACCTACCATGGTTGGCCGTCCGCAAGTTCTTGATTCGATCGGACCATCTTGACTAAGCTCACGGCATGAACGCCATCGGACGAAAGACGCTCATCTGTGTCCTCATGACTCTGCTCGCCGGATGCGCCGCCTACTCCGCCACGTTTGCCCACGGACCGTATTCCGGTGCGCCGGGCGGCGATTCGATCGCAATCAGTTGGGAGAGCGAGTCTCCGACCTCGGCACGCATCGAGTACGGCCCCCGAGCCGAATTCGATGCGAGCGGCACGCTGTCGGAGGTCGTCCTCGTTCCAGCGCCCGGAGAAGACGCCGACGCGACGACCCATGTTGAGCTCGATGAACTGAAAGCGGGAACCGACTACGTCTACCGCGTCGTCCTGGACAACGGCGAGGAAGAGGCCGCCAGCGGTGTCGGGCTCTTCTGCACCGAGCCCGAACCCGGGGCGCCGGTCTCGTTCGCCGTCCTCGCCGACACACAGCTGCAGTCGGAAGGGACGAATCGCTTGGAGATGGTCGGGGACGCGATCGCATCCGACTCTACGCCGTTCGACTTCATCCTCCACGGCGGAGACATCGTCGAAAGCCCGTCGAGCTACTACTGGGATCACTGGTTCTCCTCGTTCGACGAGATGCTACTGAAGGCGCCGTTCATCCCGGTCCTCGGGAATCACGAGAAGAACCACCGTTCGTATTACGAGGCGTTCTGCCTCCCACCAGGCGAGGGGAAGAATGGCGAGGAATGGTGGGCTCTTCATTGGGGGGACGTCGTCGTCGTCGGTCTCGACACGAACGTCAAGAAGGCGTCCGACTACACCGCGCAACAGGACTGGGCGCGTGCTCACCTCTCCGGCCCTGAGCCGCACAAGTTCGTGATCTTCCACCATCCGGTCTTCACGTCCGACGCGTACCACAGCACCGGGACCTTCCTCGATCGGATCTACCACCCGATTTTCGTCGAGACGGGGGTCGACATCGTGTTCAACGGACACTCCCATCACTACGAGCACATCGTCCGCGACGGCGTCACCTATCTCGTCGTCGGTGGAGGCGGCGCCACACCACGTCAGACGAGGCCGGACCACATCCAGGGCTCGGATGTCTCTGTCGAAGGGCACTTCTTCTACACGCGGGTCAACACATCGGGCGATCGGATTCACGCCGAGACGGTCTCCGTGGCCAAACTCCTCCCGGACGGCTCGGTCGCCGCGACCGGTGAAACGCTCGATGCATTCGCGCTGCCAGAGGAAGCTGGCGATGGACTGAAGATCGCCCTGTGGGCCGTGCTCGCCACCGCGCTCGGTGTCGGCGTGGCAATCTGGCTCCTTCTCCACGCGATGAGCAAATAGTCCTGGGTCGGTTCTGCGCAGTCCTGACTGAAGACCCGGGCGCGGGGCGGCTACAGTTGGAGGCGATTCAGCCGATCACACAGTCGTTTGGGAGATCAGACAGCGGCCGGGGCGCCGTTTTGCTTCGGCCGTAGTCCGTATGTATACTGAGTGCCCGCTTCTCGCCAGACGGGACCTAAGGGGGCGCATTGGAGGCAGTCCGCACCGGGCAGCAATACGTCGCTCAACAGAGGGCCTACCGGCTCATGCTTTATGTCCTCCTGTTTGCCGGCTGCGCGATTATGCTCCTCCCGTTCTTCTGGATGGTCACGACGTCGCTCAAGACGGAGTCCGAGGCCTTGCGGATCCCTCCGCAGTGGATCCCGGCTTCCTTCCAGTGGCGCAACTATGCTGAAGCGTGGAACGCAGCCCCTTTCGGCTGGTATTTCTTCAACAGCTTCTTTATGGCGATCGCGACGACCCTGGGAGAGGTCTTCACGACGATTCTCGCGGCCTACGCGTTCGCCAAGATGAGATTCTTCGGTAAGAACGTGCTCTTCGCGATCCTGCTCGCAACCATGATGATCCCCGGTCAGATGCTCCTTCTGCCAAACTACGTGACGATGGCACGCATCGGGTGGCTCGATCGTTATGAGGCGCTGATCATCCCGTGGCTCGTCTCGGTCTTCGGCATCTTCCTCCTCCGCCAGTTCTTCCGCAGCATCCCCGACGAGTTGCGGGACGCAGCGCGGATCGATGGATGCGGGAGATTCCGATTCCTGTTCACGATCATGGTCCCTCTATCGAAGCCCGCCATCTTCACCGTTGCGCTGCTCAAGTTCATGGGAAGCTGGAACTCGTTCCAATGGGTTCTCATCATGACGACCAGTCCGAACATGCGAACGGTCCCCGTCGGTCTTCAGCTCTTCTCGAGCGAGGTCGGGACGGCCTACGAGAAACTGATGGCCGCCTCGGTGCTGGCGATCATCCCGATCCTGGTCCTTTTCTTGTTCACGCAGAAGCAGTTCATCCAAGGAGTTGCGAGAACGGGGATCAAATGACGACAACGATGGGAACAAGGAGGTGATGTGGCACCCGGCGGTACGCACGCTGTCTGCAGAATAAATGGTCAATCGATCTCAAGGAGGTTGTGAACGATGAAACTACGAAAGTCATTGATGGCTCTCGGACTCCTCGCCGTGCTAGCGATTGGGTTCGCGGCAACGGCCGCGGAGCCGATCACGATCGAGTTCTGGCATCGATTCAGCGAACGGCACAACGAGACGCTGGAGCAGCTGTCGACCTGGTTCAGCTGGCTCTATCCGAACATCAACGTCGAGTGGATCTATCAGGGGAGCTACAGCGCCCTGCAGCAGAGCATCAACGGTGCGGTCGTCGCAGGCGAAGTTCCGACGATGACGATCTTCTACGAGGACTGGATTCCCGCGGTTGCCGACGCGCTCCTCCCGCTCCAACCGTTCTTCAGCACGGACGAGATTGCCGACATCATCCCCGGGCTGCTCTACAAGGACATGCTGACGGTTCCGTTCAACAAGTCGATCATGGTCCTCTACTACATCGAGGACTACGTTCCCGTTCCGCCGACCACCTGGCAGGAGTTCTACGACCTGTGCGTGGCGAATACGGTCGATGAGGACGGCGACGGTCAGATCGACCGGTACGGGACGGGTCTCCGCCCGGCGGCCAACCCGGAGCAGTTCTTCACGTTCCTCGAGCAGAACAACGGGACGATCCTGAACGAGGACTGGACCGAAGTGACGCTCGACAACGAGGCCGGGGTCGAGGCGCTCGAATTCTACGCGAGCCTCGCTCCGTACGCGTGGATCACCAGCGAGTACCTGAACTCGAACATCGGGT
>CBFCYU010000159.1:0-4305 GCA_965602415.1 uncultured bacterium
ACCGGCCTCGGGGTCGCTCGCTCCACCTTGGAGCCGGCGGACGTGGTTCGCCATGCATTCGCGTCCAAGGCGGTCGACATCGTTCTCGAGTTCGAGAGCTTGCTCGGCCATGGCGTGATCGTTTCCGGTGCACTGATGCCGGTCGCGATCGACTCGCGTGCGATCGTACTCCCCAGGTTCCCTTCACCGATGACCGCCACCCACTCGTCCGACATGATGGATCACCCTTCACACGTCCTGAATGAAACGCGCAGCCTGGATGGCCTATCTGCGCACCTGGCTCCACCGCTTGTCAGAGAAGTCGGTTGACACCCCGCGACTACATCCGCCAGGCGACGCCCGGAGCGGGCAGGCGCGCGCGCCCCGTTCGGCTTCACGTCGTCCGCTATACGCACTATAGTAGGAGGCAGTGCACGAGCTCATCAGACCTGTGCTTAACACAATGGGTGTGATAGGAGAAGGAGGTTGCTCTGCGACGCGGACCGGACGCTACCTCAGCCGCGAAGACCGTTCTCGCCTGTCTGCCTGTTTTCCTGATCGTCATTGCGACGACGGGGGCGTGGGGGCAGGACACGGTCACGGGCGCGACCTCGCAACAGGCGCCGCACGTGGTGTGGCATCCGTCGGAGGAGACGACCGAGGCCGCGGAGGATCTGGTCAAGCTTGTCGACGAGAGATGGGCGAAACCGCGGGGCGAGCAGCTTGGAACAGCCCTCAAGGACTTCCTCACGCGGATCGTCATGTTCGCCTACTACGAGGCGGATGCTCCGTATTCAGAGGAGTCCGCAATCCCCGGAGACCTGATTGCCTGGTTGGTCGGCGATCCCGAAGCCAGTGTGCTCCTCCCTGCGGCGGGCTTCCAGATCTGCAAGACACTGATCACGGGGAACCTCACGCAGCCGATTCCCAGAGTCGTGCTTCCGTTGTACATCGTGAAATGCCGTTTCGAGGAGCCGGTCATCGTCTCGGGCCACTTCGGGAATCTTTCGTTCAGGGGATCGACGTTCTGCGGAGGGCTGAAAATCCAGGAGACCCAGGTCGCTGGAGGTCTGGATCTTCGCGAACTAAAATGCCCGGGCAGCCTGAGCATTCGCAGCACTCGCGTCGCCACGAACATGCAGTTGAGCACGTCCAATACGGGGGATTGGAAGAACTGCCTGAAGGAGTGGCACGTAGATGTTCAGGGACTCGCAGTAGGAGGTGACTTCGACATGACCGGTCTAGTCATCGACGGGCCGTCATCCTTGTCGAACGATCATCTCTTGAACTTCAGGGACGTGACCGTCGAAGGGAGTCTCGTCGCGCGCTCAGTGAAGCTCGCGAGTGTCCGTGGCTACGCGATTCACGCAAGGCACCTTCAGGTGAAGGGGGATGTGCTGCTGGATGAGGGTCTCGCGGCAAGCGGGGGAATCGCTGTTTGTGACAGTACGTTCGATGGAGCCTTCTTGCTTGACGGAGCCGTCCTGACCCGACGGGATGAACCCTGCCTTCGGCTTTCCGACACAAGGATCGGGCAGTCACTGTTCATGAGAGGAATCACCGCGGATGGGACCGTAAGCTTGGAGGCCACAGTCATCGGCGGTGAGGTTCTTACCGAGAGAAGCCATCTACACGGGGATCCGGCTCTCGTGTTGACCGACGCGCGGATCAGCTCGTCTGTGATCTTCGGTCCGGGTTTCTTGGCGACGGGTGCGGTGTATCTCGATGGGGCGACCGTTGCAGGGACAGTGAATCTTGCGGGGAGCAGCTTCGAGAACGCCGGCGGGATAGCTCTTTCGATGTGCAATGCTCACGTGCATGCGGATCTTCGACTCGGGGGAGAGGCGGTTTCGAGGGATGCCAAGGTGCGATCGGACTCGACCTCCTACGAAGGGGACGTCACACTCAGAGGAGCGCGGATTGAAGGCACGTTGTCTGTCGAAGGGATCCACTGGGATCGGAACGCCTCGCTCGAGCTGAACCATGTGCAGGCCGGATGCCTCTCGGGTGTACCGACCGTTGCCGTCGCGAAAGCGGGTGGAGCGGACGAATACGCGACGTGGCCGGCTCCGGGGAACCTGGATCTCCGCGAGTTCACCTACCGAGCGATTGACTTCAGAGGGAGCTTCCAGCAAGCGGCGCTCTTGAAGTGGTTGCAGCTCCAGCTGCCGGGATCGCCACCGCTGAAGGACGAGTCACCTCCCATCAAAGGCCCACCCCTGCCTATTGGGGAGACGGGACCGAAGGGGAAAGACCCAGACGAAGAGGCGCTCGGGTCGTGTACTTGCCGCGATAAGGAATCGAGACTGCCTCCCGACCTGGCACCCCTTGACGAGTCTGCATCGAAGTCCGAGACCCCCGCCAAGCCCACGGAGGGCAGCGGTGAGGCTGCGGAGCGATTAGGCATCGGGCTGCCCGACAGGCCTCCTGTGCCGACCGACAATCGGGTCCCCGCAATGGTTGTCGACGAAGAGGAGTGGATCGATCCCCGAGGCTTCTCCGAAGGATCGTATCATCAACTCGCCACCGTCCTTGAGGAGATGGGACGCCCAGATCCCGCCCAGTGGATCCTGGAACGGAAGACGCGCGACCTGGCTGACTACTTCTGGGAGGAATGGTCTTGGTTCCGACGGGTGTGGGATTTGGCCTTCTGGGAGGTGTCGAGATCCGGGTACCGGCCACGTCGTGCCGGATTCGGCGCCCTCCTGTTGGCAGGAGTGGGGGCGCTTCTCTTCTGGGGTGGCGGTCGATTGGGGTTGATTGTCTCGATCAAGGGGACGCATCCCTACATGCCTCGGCGACCGTTTTACGCAGTGATGTACGCGTTCGACATCGCGTTTCCCATCATTGACTTCCAGCAGGCGAAGCACTGGGTGCCCGGGACAGCACCCGATTGCACGTGGTGGATCAAGCACCCGAGGCTCGGGAAATGGGCGGTCGCCTTCCTGTGGGGATGGGTCTGGGTGAGCATCGCGCTTGGCTGGTTCTGCGCCACGCTGTTCGCGACCGGACTGCTTGGCCTACGCGGATAGCCTGAGAGGTCGCAGTTTGTCCTCGCCTAGTGTGGCATGACTGTCAGGACGTACGAGGAGATGGTGCCACCTTGGTACGGCGTGACCGCGACGTAGTATCGCCCCGCTACAAGAAACTGCTCGATCTGACTCCAGCGGATGCCCGGCGTGACGTCGTCGTTCTCCACGAGCAGTGTTCCGGATTCGTCGTACAGGATGAGGACTGTGTCTTCGGCGCTGTACGAGCTGAGTGTCACCATGGCGTCCGAATTCAGATGGAAAGAGTACCAGTCGACTCCGTTCTGTGAGGTGATGGATCCTCGGACCATGCCCGCTCCGGAATCAAGCGCGACGTGATCGCTGTGTTCGCGTTGGTCATTTGTCCCGGTTTCGGTGGCGTAACTGGGCCCCGCCAGGAGTATGTACAGGTCAATAGGAGCGTCATTCCCGTACTCCCACACCATCAGGTAATAGGTGCCCCTATTGAGGGAATACTCGGAGATCAAGCTCCATCGCGTATCGCCCCAGTCATCGTCCTCGATGAGCCTCGTGCCACTGCTGTTGTACAACGCAATAACGGTATCCCCGCCAGTGATCGTCGTGACGTAGCTTCTCGTGCTGTTGGAAACCTCGAATCGAAACCAGTCCACGTCGGACGGATCGACGGAACCGGATACCGCGATAACACCGGGCAGAGATCCGATGGGATTGGCGCTCCAGATGTCGTCGTTGCCCTCCGACTCATCGGAGTGTCCTGAGCTGGAGATGAGCAGCCTGTAGTCGCCAGCGGTTTCATCGTTACCGTACTCCCAGACCGCGACGTAGTACATCCCCGGCCCCAGATTCGACGTGATCATGCTGCCGGAGCCCGCCCCTGAATCGTCGTCTTCGGCAATCGCTCTTCCCTGCGAATCCTGAAGGGCGATCACCGTATCGTCCTCCGTGATCGTCTTGATGTAGACCAGTACGGTCGTCGTCACCGTGAAGCGGTAGTAGTCGATGTCTCCCACCGAGCCGATGGTCCCTCGCCGACAGCCGCTCCCTGGGATGTGCGCGACATAGTCGGCCTGAGAACGCGAGTTGTTGGACTCCACTTCCCACGATTGAGACAGACCCGGCATCGCGACGAGGAGGGAGAGCAGCAGGAGAGCGATCCCGATCAGAAAGCGTCTCATGGTTAGCACCTCCGCGGTCGAGTGAAGACAGCATACCTGAGTTTCAAAGCTGTGAGAAGTGGTTACGCCCTCGCCGATGGACTGTGCATGAGAAAGCGGCAGTCGCCTCTGGGTAGCGATGCTTCCCGAGTGCCGCCTTA
>CBFCYU010000160.1:0-4287 GCA_965602415.1 uncultured bacterium
GGCTAGCGGATCGCCGTTTCGGCGGGCCGCCGACGGGGTAGCAGATCGTCGGGGCGTCGCGCGTTCCTTGGGCTGTTTCACGCTTGGCGATAGAGCCACTCGCTAAGGCGATCCGATGCGCGTTGTCACGATCCTTGCCGGTTCGAGGCTGGCAGGGAACGCGGGCCGAGTTCTCAAGGTGGGTCGAACGGCTCCTGCGCGATGGGAAGTGGTCGATTAGACTAACTCTAGAAGTGGACCGGCCGTGGGGGGCTGGTCAGGTTGATCGAAGGGATGATCGGAGAAGCGCAGTAGCATGGATAAGTATGGGTCACGCTGTGCTTCAAACGCATGGCGTGACTCATCTTTGCCTGAGGCCAGCGAAGGTCCCTGGAGTTCGGAAACAGCCATGTCCATTGGCGGAGGTGAAGGGGTGACAGAGATGTTCGCGCGTCAGATCGGCGCAAGGGCCTATGCGGCGATTCACGATCCCGATAGGACGTGGTCCGTACTTGCACCGGTGAGTGGAGCAATCTACGTCGAGAGCGATGCCGGGGACATCCTTTGGATAGCGGCAAGCCCGTCCGCTTTGCATCAGCGCGCCATCTTGCTCCCCAATCTGCCGCCTGATCTCCCAGCCACCGGGAGCAGATGCTCGATCGATGATGATTGCCTGCATGTTGGAGAGGAAATGGTCGTCAAGATCTCGAGCGCTTGCGTCTGGCTCGCGAAGCCTCTGGAACATAGAGGAGCTCTTGAGCCTGGACTCACGGAGCGGGTTGTTGGTGCCATCGATCGGATTGCATTGCGGTCGCCCCCACGAGGAGTGTTCGCTCGCATCGCATTCCCCGGTACGGCTGACGACGTTAGAGGCCATCCATGGGGACTGGGAGCAGAAATGGCTGCCGTAGCCCAACGTGCCGCCGCGTGCCTGTTCCTAATCCCATCGGGGTGTGAAGTGCCAGCAGGCCTCCGCGAGGCCACCGGTCTGGTCGGTCTCGGTGAGGGGCTCACTCCATCCGGGGATGATCTGCTCGGTGCGTTCCTGTTCACGCTCCGGACGCTGGACTCGGCTCTTCGAGGTCTGCTTGGGATCGATTGGCAGCATGTCGAAGCATGGCTGCGACGAATCGAGGGGTGTACGAACAAGATCAGCTTCTCAATGCTTGCCGACCACGCGTATGGGGAAGCAACTGCACCTCTGACTGAATTCGTGTACGCATTGCTGGATGGCTCCCCTGAGGAGCGGATGATGCATTCTGGTGAGCTGGTGTCCAGGATTGGCCATTCATCCGGATGGGACATGTTGATTGGTGTGTACTGCGCGTGTCTAGCGGGCGCACGAATCTTGAACGACGCATTCGATGGTCGGCGCGTCGATGCCGGCCTACATGAACTGGCTTCGCGCTTTCAGTCTCGGAAGGAGGTTGCGCGTGTCTGCTGAAGTCAAACGAAAGATTGAGAAAGCCAACGAGGAATTCCTGCGGCGCATGACCTCAGGAGACCCCGTCTTGGTAGATGTTGCCCCCGCTAGTGACGTGTATGGGGACTTTCCGGACCGGACAATCCTGCATGCCGGCCCGCCTGTCGATTGGCAGCAGATGAGCGGCGCGCAACGAGGAGCCTGCATCGGTGCCGTTATCTTCGAAGGCTGGGCAGCGGACTCGGACGAAGCGACCCATCTGCTTGAGAACGGCGACATCCGGCTCGAACCGAATCACCCCCATCGGATGGTGGGTCCGATGGCCGGGACGATTACCCCGTCGATGTGGCTCTGGGTGGTCGAGAACAAGGCGTTCGGCAATCGAGCGAGCTGCCGTCAAGTGGAGGGGCGTCAGCAGTTCGGCGAGTACACCGCCGAGGCGCTTGAGGGTCTCGAGAAGTGGCGAGATGTCTGGGCTCCGGCGCTGCAAACCGCCGTGCGATCTATCGGAGGGCTCCCACTCAAGCCCATCATCACGAAGGCGTTGCAGATGGGAGACGAGCTGCACAATCGGCCGGTTGCTGCATCGAGCCTCTTCGCCAATGCGATGTCGATCCCGCTTCTGACAAGCGGTCTCCCGCAGGGACAGATCGCGGCCACGATGGGGCTCCTGGGCGGGCATGAACTGCTCTTCCTCGGTCTCTCGATGGCCGCTGCGAAGTCGATCACCGATCCAGCGCGAGAGATCCCCTTCTGCACAGGAGTGACGGCAATGGCCCGAAACGGCACAGAGTTCGGGATCCAGGTCAGCGGCTTGGAGGGTGAGTGGTTCACGGCGCCATCCCCTGAGGTCAAGGGATTGTTTCTGCCAGGCTACAGCAAGGGTGACGAGGGTCGCGATATCGGAGACTCCGCGATCACGGAGACCGTAGGTTGGGGGGGCTTCGTCCTGGGCGGAGCTCCGGGAATCCTGAACTTTGTCGGCGGGGCGCCGGATGAAGCACTGGCCTACAGCAGGCAGATGCGACAGATCACGATCGGGCAGAGCCCCGACTACCTCATCCCGGCCTTGGGATTCGAGGGGACGGCAGTCGGGATCGACATCCGGAAGGTTGTGCAGTCCGGTGTGCTCCCGATCATCGACACCGCGATGGCGCACAAGGAACCAGGTCATCCGATCATCGGCGCCGGCCTCGTGCACCCTCCGTTGGAGTGCTTCAAGAAGGCGCTCAAGCGATTCGCTACCAGATATGAAGTCGTGCAGTAGCTGTTGCGTCTCGGCACAAACGGGAATGGAGAAGCCGGAATGAATAGCCGTGATGTCACTATCAAGAAGAATCGGTACTTCGATTCCGTCTTCCTGATGGCCGTGGCGCGGCGGCTCAATGACCAATCAGGAATAGAGAACGCAGCGGCCGTCATGGGATCGCCGGCGAACAAGAAGATCCTTCTCGGAATGGGGTTCTCCCTCGAAGCGATGGAACCGGCAGGCCCGAGTGATCTGGTTGTGGCGCTTCAGGGCGACACAGACGCGATTCGCGCTCTGATAGAGGACATTGACGAGTGGCTGGTCCGCCCGACGCCGGAGCTTGCCAGCGCCTTAGCGGTCTCGTTTGACGATGCGTTGTCACAACAGGCCGACTCGAACCTCGTGGTTATCTCAGTCCCGGGCGAGTACGCAGCGCGCGAGGCTGGGATGGCGCTCGATCGCGGCACGAACGTGTTCCTGTTCAGCGACCACGTTTCTGTTGAGGATGAGGTCGCGCTGAAACAGAAGGCCGCCGAGGCGGGGCTGATCGTGATGGGACCCGACTGCGGGACCTCGCTCATCGGAGGGACGGGAGTCGGATTCGCCAACGTTGTACGCAGGGGACCGATCGGGGTCGTGGCGGCTTCCGGAACTGGGCTTCAGGAGTTCACGTGTCTTGTCCATCGTGCCGGATCGGGCATCTCCCACGGGCTTGGGACGGGAAGCAGGGACCTCTCGGATGTTGTGGGAGGGGTCTCCACGCTCACGGCGATCGATGCGCTCGAGGAGGATTCTGCGACAACCGTCATTGCCATTGTCTCGAAGCCACCAGGCGAGTCGACGCTGAGGCGCGTCGTTAGGCGATTGAACCGAAGCGGCAAGCCGGTCGCGGCCTGTTTCCTCGGTCTGCGCTCGGACTCACTGCCCGAGGACGCGCGCTTCGAGCTCTGTTCCACGGTTGACGATGCAGTGGCAGCATCGCTTCGTCTTGCGGGGGAGGACGTAGTAGGACTACTGTCTTCGCCTGTGGATCAACTCACCACCCTGGCGACGAACGAAACCCAGCAGATGGCTGCAGGCCAGGGGTATGTTCGCGGGCTTTTCGCGGGGGGCACTTTCTGCTACCAGACTCAAGAGGTGATGCGCGACAGCGGCATCGTGGCTTACTCGAATGCGCCGCTGGAAGGGATGCGTGAGCTTGACGATTCACATGCTAGCGTAGGGAACACATTGATCGACATGGGGGCTGACGAATTCACCGTAGGAACGCCGCACCCGATGATCGACGCAACCGAGCGTGCGAGGCGGATCCTCGCTGAGGCACACGACCCGCAGGTCGCGGTGCTCCTCTTGGACTTCATTCTCGGGTACAACGCGTCGCCCGATCCAGCTGGGGATCTTGCCGGAAGCATCGGCGAAGCGAGACGCGTGGCCAAGCAGGCCGGGAGATACCTGTCTGTCGTCACCTCCGTCTGCGGCACCGATAGCGATCCCCAAGATCTCGAGCAGCAAGAGCAGATCCTCCGGGATGCTGGAGCGATCGTCTTCGCAAGCAATGTGCAGGCGAGTTCTTTCACGCGAGACATCCTCCTACAACGAACGGAGGTGGCAGAATAGAGATGGCGACGCTACGGAG
>CBFCYU010000161.1:0-4271 GCA_965602415.1 uncultured bacterium
TCGCCGACATCGTTAGGAACGGATCGAGTATCGGGACGTCCGGCCCGGTGGAACCTGGCGACGTGATCTTCTACCGGTACACGATCCGAAACGTCGGGCTCGGCACGGCCTACGCCGTCGAGTTCACCGACACGCTCCCGGCCGGGCTCGTTGTCGAAACAGGCGCCCCGGGTGACGCGGGCAGCTACACCGTCTCCGACCCAGCAGCAAGCGGAACGCTCGCCCTCGCCGACGCAGTCGGCTCATTCGCCACGTCGATCGGCGCGACGATTGCCGGTGGGGGAGAGCTGGTCGCCAAGTACAGTGCCTTCGTCACCAGTGGCGTCGAGCAAGGCGTCGATCTGATCAACGTCGCCGCAGCGACCGGTGTCGACGGTGCGGGAACCCCGATTCCGGCTGAAAATCCGGATCTGGACGACACGTCCGACGACGACGAGGAGGACCCGGATGCCGACGACACCGGGATCACCTTGATCGCTCCGGTCGTCCCCGCTCTGTCCGTCGACAAGCGGGTGATCGATGTCCTTCGCGGCGGAACGTCCGTCGGGGTCGTTGACCCGCTCCTGTACAGCGACGTGATTGTCTACCAATACACGATCCGAAACGTCGGGCTCGGAACCGCCTATGCCGTCGAGTTTACGGACACGCTCCCGACGGGGATCGTGATCGAGACCGACGCGCCGGGCGATTCAGGAGGCCACGATGTGACCGCTCCGGCAGCGAGCGGATCGCTGAACCTGGTCGACGGTGCGACGAGCTTCACCACGTCGATCGATGCGACGATTGCCGGCGGGGAGAGATTGACGGCGACCTACACCGCGCTCGTTACGCCTGGAGCTCCGCCGGCGGTCGATCTCATCAATGTCGCCGCGGCCCGCGGTGAGGACGGAGCCGGAACCCCGATCCCGGACGAGAACGCGACGGTCGGTGACACGTCGGACGACGATGTGGAGGACCCTGATGCCGACGACACAGGAATCGCGTCGATCCGGATCGGGGCTCCGGCCCTCGTCACCCGCAAGTCGGTCTCCTCGATCCGCAGGCAGGGTCTCACCGTCGACGGCGACACCGTCGAACCGGGCGACACCGTCACCTACGAGGTCGGCGTCACCAACGTCGGCGACGGTCCGGCGTATCGCGTCGAGCTGTTCGATGAACTCCCTCCGGGCTTCCTGTACGACGGGAACACCGACGCGTCCTGGCCGAGCGGAGGCTCGACGGCGGATCCACTCGGGGCGCCAGGCCCGCTCCTCGCGTGGCCTCTCGATGCGACGCTCGAGTCGAACGAGGATCTCGTCCTTCGGTTTGACGCGTTCGTCACCAGCGAGATCGCACAGGCTGCGACGTACACGAACACGATCACCGCCTTCGGCGAGGATGGGGCTGGCGAGGAGATCCCGCCCGACAACCGCGACATCGTTCCGGGTGACGACGACCCCGACGACACGAGCGACGTCAGCCTGGTCGGCGCAGTTCCCGCCCTCGTGACCGACAAGAGCATCGTCAACGTCCGGCGCGGCGATCGATCTCTCGGGGCGGTCGACACGATCGAGGTGGACGCTGTCTTGACCTACGGGCTTCGGATCACCAACGTCGGCCTGGGAACGGCATACGACGTCGACGTTCGCGACTTCTTGCCCGATCCATTCGAGTACATCTCCGGGACGACGCAAGGGGACTGGCCATTCCGGGCCGGGACGTACACCGCCGATCCGTCCGGGGCGCCGGGTCCGACCCTTCTCTGGGACACGAGCGCCACCCTCGGTCACGATGAGGCGATCGTCCTGACCTTCGAGGTGCTGGTCGCCGGAGCCGTGAGCGCGGGGAACACCTACACCAATGAACTGTACGCGACTGGACGTGACGGCGCCGAGAAAGACATCCCGGCCAACAACGCCGACGACGTTCCAGACGACACGGACCCGGACGACCGGGACACGGTGACGGTGACCGCCGTCGCCGAGGTGCCGGCGTTGGTGACGTCCAAGCGGGTCACCGACGTCTTCCGCGACGGGGCGTCGACAGCGGACCGGACGATCGAGGAGGGTGACATCGTTCGATTCGAGTTGGCCGTGCGGAACGTCGGCCCGGCAACGGCGTATCGCGTCGGGATCGACGACCGACTGCCGTTCGAGTTTGACTACGTCGCCGGTTCGACGCGCGCCGCGTGGCCTCGTGGATCGGCCTCGAGCGATCCGCTTCCCGCCGTCGATGGGTGGATCTGGAACCTCGACGCGACGCTGCAGACCGGAGACCTCTTGGTTCTCAGCTTCGACGCCCTCGTCGTTGGACCGCTGTTTGACGGAAACGTCTACACCAACCGTATGCACGCATTCGGCGAAGACGCGTCCGGCGAGCCGATCCCGGAGGATCAGCGGGACGTCGTGCCTGGTGACATCGACTCCGACGATTCGAGCGACGTCAGCCTGATCGCCCGCTCGGCGTTTATCGAGGGAGAGGGTGGCCTGATCGCCGTCCCGATCCTCCGCAAACGCGCTGAGGTCCTCGGCGATGCGGTCTGCGAAGGCCGGGTGGCGACGGTGGATCGGCTCTGGTTCCAGACGGACATCGCGATGTTCGCCGCATCGGAACTCGAGCTACTCGGGCGCGTCCCGGCGGATTGGGAGCTTCTCTCCGAGACCCTCCTCCCCACGTGGCTGCGGACGGCGCAAGAGGAGGGCGCGATCTGCGCGCGAGACAACCTCCTCCAGACGGACGTCCTCTCGTCGATTGGCGTGCCACTCGCCGCCGGGCCACGGATCGAGCGACTGGCCACCGAGCGCGGGATCAGCGCCGAGGACGCGCTCGCATCGCGCCTTGACGTGCTCGCTGATCGCGCCGGTCTCGATCCCACCGAGCGACCGCGCAACGAACGGTGGATCTTCCTCGAACACGCTGAGGGCGAGCCACGATACGAGACGTGGCGCGACGAGGCTCTCGGACCGAGCGGGGACTGGACTATCGTTGACGAGCGGATTGTCGGCAGCGCGCTCGGCATGGGGCTCCTCAAGCAGGTGATCGCGGCGGAATCGCTGCTCGTCAGCGAGCGCGCCGTCGATCGATACCTCGGCTGGGTCCTCCTCGAGGTGATGGCGAACAAGGTGATCGCCATCGATGAGGCGCTGACCGTCCGCGAGGACGGCGAGCCTGCGTACGTCCCGCACGTCCATCGCACGGACGGCAATCGATTCGCTGTCGAGGACGCCGACACGCACCTGTTCGATCAGCTTTCGCTCCTGGGGGGACTCGCCCGTCTCATCAGCTTCCTCGACGGGACTCCGGCCGCCTGGGTCGGCGAGGAGGCCGGACTCTGCTCGGCCGTCCGCGAGACGGCAATCCGATTGATTGGCGAGGTCCTCGGTGCAATCGAGGCGAGGCACGTTGCCCCGTCCGGAGCCATCATGGACGTCTCGAGTGACGACGAGGCTCCGGCATCGACGACGAGCCTCGGACTCCTCCTCGTGGTCCTGGAAGAGGCAAGCCAAGCCGTCCCCGCGAAGCTGTCCCTGATTGACGCGCTCCTCGGCACGGCGCTCGAACAGCTCGCTCTCCGACAGGCGAATGATGCTCTCTTCGCGACCACGACCTCTGGGGGAGCCGGCTTCATCGAGCTGGCCGCCCAGCTCGCCGGGATCCGCGGCCTGCTCGTCGGCTACGCAGTCACAAACGACGCCGAGTACGCGGGGCGCGCGCAGATCGCGTTTGACGCCCTGGATCAGTCGCTGTGGGAGGATCGAAGCGGGATCGGTCTCTACGCGAGCGCCCGATTTGACGATACGAGAACGTACTGCTACACGCCGCTGGAGATCGGGCTCGCCGTTGGGGCGCTGCGCGAGCTGGCCTCCGTCTCGATTCCTGAACGGCGGGGGCTGGTCCTCGACCGCTTGAGCGGGTTCGTCCGCTCCGTCGTCGATGAGGCAGCGCTGCAGCTGTCGAACGCCCTCCCGGCCGGTGCGGACGTCACCGTCGGCAGCGGTTGGGGCGAGATCGGGGCGCTCGTCTTCGACGAACGAGAAGGACGGGTCGCGCCCGTCCTCCAGCAGCACCTCTGCCTGGAGGACGCCACGTCCGACGAGCCGTGCGCCGGTTGGCACGCGCTACCGCACGATCCATGGTCCCAGACCGACGTCTCGATGTATGCGTCATACATGATCCAGAACAACTACTGTTATTCACAGGAGCTTGCCCGCTGGGCATTAAAGAAAAACATCCGGTTCTTATATGCCAGCAGTGCGGCTACATACGGCGCAGGCGAACGCGGTTATACCGAT
>CBFCYU010000162.1:0-4270 GCA_965602415.1 uncultured bacterium
TCCCTGTTCGAGGATCGGTACCGGAAACTCGACGAAGCTTCGATCGAGCGGGCGATGGCCGTCATGGACGAGGCGTATCTCTTGCAGGACTACTACCGGACGCGCAACGCGAAGCTCCCGCTCAGGGAAGGCCGCGAGGAGACGTTCACGTACGACGACTACTCGTGGACCGAGCACATCTCGCGGAAGCTCGGACAGTGGGAGGAGGATCCCGGCGAACTGTTCCGCGCGCTGAAGGCGTGCGGGTTCGATCTCGGCGGGGGGGTCGGCGGGGTCGCGTCCGACTAGGGTCTGAGCAGGTGTGGAGATTCCTTGACAGGGATGCAGATCCCCCCATATCCTCCATTCCGGGGAAAGGGTCCATAGCTCAGTGGCAGAGCAACCGGCTCATAACCGGTCGGTCCCAGGTTCGAACCCTGGTGGACCCACAGGATGAAGAAGCTCTTTGTGTACATCGACGGAGTGGCGAAGGGAGAGCCCGGTGAGGCGGGGATCGGGATTGCCGTCACCAACCAGAACGGCGACGTGATGGAGGAGATCTCGCGGCTGATCGGCCGGGCCACGACCGAGGTCGCCGAGTATCGCGCGTTGATCGAAGCCGCTCGCCACGTTGCGTCTCACAACCCGGATTCGGTGATCTTCTTCACCGACAATCAGCGCGTCGCGAACTACGTCAATCGGGTCTTTGAGACCCGCGAGCCGCACATCAAGCGGCTGATCGAGGTCGCGTTGGGGCTTCTCAATCGAATTCCTCAATGGCGGGTCAACTACGTCGATCGCGACGCCAATGTGCGCGCTCCGCGCCTCGTCGAGCAGGCGTTCCATCAGAGCATCCAGGCGCAGGTGACGCGCGAGCGGATGGACCTGGTCCTCCTCGCCCGGGCCTCGACGCTCAGCGACGAGTCAATGCAGCGGCTGCTTGACTACGCCGAGCGGTTGCAGGAAGAGGGCTGAGCGATGCGGCTGGTCGTGCAACGGGTGAAGGGCGCCTCGGTCGACATCGCCGAGGAGTGCGTTGCACGAATCGAGCACGGGCTTCTGCTTCTTGTCGGGATCGCCCCGGATGACGTAGACGTGGACCTTCGAAAGGCCGCGGGGAAGATCGTCGACCTGCGTGTTTTTGAGGACGACGCAGGGAAGATGAACCGCTCCCTCCGCGATGTCGGCGGTGAAGTTCTCGCCGTGTCGCAGTTCACGCTGTACGGGGACACGCGAAAGGGGCGTCGCCCGAGCTTCGTCGGAGCGGCTGTCCCCGAGATCGCCGAGCCGCTGTTCGAGGCGTTCGTCGATGCGATCCGCGCGCAGGGCGTGGATGTCGAAACCGGGCGGTTCGGCGCGAAGATGGCGGTGGCGTCGATCAATGACGGTCCGGTGACCCTTGTGATCGAGGTTGCGCCGCCATCTTCGGTCGGCTAAACTGCGATCTTCGGTGAGCCCTTCGAACGTCACGAGGGCTTGCGCGGTAGGAGGAACCATGGCGGTCCCCAAATACAGAACATCCAGAGCGAAGGGGCGCGCACGTCGCAACCACTGGCGGAAGATGGCAGCGGTTCCGGTGAGCGAGTGCCCGCATTGCCACGAGACGAAAATGCCTCACCGCGTGTGCCCGCAGTGTGGATACTACAACGGGATGGAGATCGTCGCACACGCCAAAGACGAGAGCTAGACCGCTCCGCTACCCGCAATCCTCGGCCGACTGACCGGTGTCGGTCTTCTTTTCTCGTTTGACCTCGGCCTTGGCCCTCTTCTTCTCGATCTTGGCCTGAGCGTTGAGTCGTGACGTCTCGATTTCGATCCTCGCGGCGAGAGGATGCTGCGAGGAGGCCAAATCGGGGTCGGTCTTGCTCCGCCGTCGGCGCGCGATCAGCTTCAGCGCGAAGGACTTACCGAACTGACCGACGAACCCGGCGGCGAGCACCAGCAGAACCCACTTGAGAACGTCCCACACCCCTTTAAGCGTCACGTCCGGCATGGTAGATGAACGGAAGCCGAGCGACAAGAGCGCAACGGGGGTGACGATTCGGCTCGCCTCACTGTTGACATGTGCGAGATTCCCGTACAGAATGGCACAGGGAGCGATGCAATGTCTGATCGGAATGCGGGTCACACGGCGGACGGAGGCCTTCGAGACCGTTGGCGCGACGTCCTGAACGCAATCGATGATCGCATTCTGCGTGCCTGTCTGCCGACCGACGTGGCGGCGGTCTCGCTGGATGAGGATCAGCTGTTCGTCTCCGTCGACAGCGAATTCAAGAAGGAGTATTGCCTTCGGAAGCTGGGGAAGCTTCAGGAGGCGGTCACGAAGACGCTCGGCCCCCACGAGGTGGTGATCGGCGAACCACCGCTCGTCGAGCAGGTACGAGAGCAGGAACCCCAACACGGCGCGAACGCGAGGATCCTGGTACTCGGCGTCGGGGACGGCGGCGTGAACGCCGTCGTGCGGATGCGCGAAGAGCGATTGCAGGGGGTCCGGTTGGTGGCGGTGGATACCGATCGCCAGGTCCTCGACGCGTCGCCGATCGCGGAGACGTTGCAGCTAGGGATGGACATCACGAGCGGTCGCGGGACCGGCGGAGATCTCGAGAAGGGCCGCCGTGCAGCGATCGAGTCGCGTTGGGAGATCGCGAACCTCGTTCGCGAAATGGACCTGGTGTTCATCACGGCCGGTCTGGGCGGAGGAACGGGAACCGGTGCCGCCCCGGTCATCGCCGAGATTGCGAAGGAGGCCGATGCCCTGACGGTCGGCGTTGTGACGAAGCCATTCTCGTTCGAGGGGACCGTCCGGATGAACCACGCCGAGGCCGGGCTGGCGGAACTCCGCAGGGCGGCCGACGTGCTGATCGTCATATCCAACGATCGGCTTCTGGAGACGAACGCCCGCGGCCTGCCGATGACCAAAGCGTTCGAGCTGGCCGACGAGATCCTCCATGAGGGCGTGCGCGGGATCTCCGATCTGATCACGATCCGCGGCCTGGTCAATCTCGACTTCGCCGACATCCGGAGCGTCTTGGCCGGAGCCGGCGATGCGATGATGGGCATGGGGCAAGCAACCGGGGACCAGCGAGCCGTCAGTGCAGCCAAGTTTGCCAGCAGCAATCCGCTCCTCGAGGGGGATTCGATCCGCGGAGCGCGCAAGATGATCATGAACGTGACCGGCGGCGATGACCTGACCCTCGGGGAGGTCACTGCAGCGGCCGACCACATCCGAAAGGCCGCGGCGACGGAGTGCGACCTCGTCTTCGGCGCCGTTGTTCAGCCGGACTTGGAGGGCGGCATTCAGATCACAGTGATCGCGGCCGACTTCCAGGAGGCCGACATGATCGGTCGGGACCGACGGCGCCCGTCTGAGCGCGAGCGCATCAAGGTGGACAAGAACCTCGACGTTCCGACGTTCCTTCGGCGGGAGCGCGAGACGGAGCCGGATCATAAGGAAGGGACATAGAAGAGCCTCCCCGGTGAAACTCAGCACGAGGTTCCGGGTAAGGAGTTGTAGCGAGTGGTGAACATGGGATCCGCAAACATTCTGGTCTGTGAGGACGAGGCGCGCATTGCCGCTCTTCTTGAGAATGCGCTTCGTGACGAGGGGTACCGAGTGCACGTCGTTGCGAGCAAGACGGACGCCGAGGAGCTCCTGGCGAAGTGGACGCCGGACCTGATTCTCCTCGACGTAATTCTTCCCGAATCGAAGACGGCGGGCTGGGAACTGCTGACCGAGATCCGGAAGAAGAGCTCAGTTCCGATCATCATGGTCACGGCGTTGAGCCGTGCCGACGACTGCGTCCGTGGCCTCCGTGAAGGGGCCGACGACTTCATCTCCAAGCCGTTTCACCTCGAGGAGGTGTTGGCGCGAATCGCGGCGGTCCTTCGGAGGACGCAGCCGGGCATCGGCGCGCTCGATCTGATCATCGACGATGTCCGCAAAGAGGTTCGGCTCGAAGATCGGACCGTCTCCCTGTCCCCGAAGGAATACCGGTTGCTGAAGCTGCTTGCCTCCTCACCCGGCCGCGTCTTCACGGCACGCGAGATCCTGGGTGAGCTGTGGCCGGGGAGGCCCTACGCGACCGGGCAGGACGTGCAGAAATACGTCTATCTCCTCCGCCGGAAGCTCGAGCGTGACCCGAAGAAACCACAACTTGTCCTGACGTCGCGCGGATTCGGCTATCGCCTCGCCGTATGACGTGCGTTTAGATGTCCCTGATGTCCAAGTAGAGAGGCCGTACCGGAAGCTCGTCCGATCCGCAGGGCCGGACCATCGTGTTGTAGTGCAGCA
>CBFCYU010000163.1:0-4156 GCA_965602415.1 uncultured bacterium
GGCAAGTGGCGTGTAGGAGAGGCTTTCAAGCCCAGGTCCAGCTCAGAACGAAGGTTCTCCAATCGTTCGCCTAGGCTCCAGCCGAGAGGATTCGAACCGGAAGAAGCCAACGCCCATCGAGGGCTCCCAGCGGGTGCGCTTCCCGCGGTTCCTACCCCCTGCTTCTCACCCCTTGTCCCCGATCATCCGCAGGACCTCCTAGCGCCGGGTGATCTCTTCTTCGCCTTTGCCGAGGCTCAAGGCGAACTCGGCTCGACCGCAAGGATGAGGTCTGCCAGCTCTTCACGCGTGATCCCGACGTGGGTTCGGAGGGCGGTGTCGAGGCAGTAGCCGTCGCCGAGGGTGGAGGTGCTTCTCCAGATCTCGCGGAACTTGGAGGAGCCGAATTCGTCGAGGATGGCCTGGACGAGGCATGCCGATTGGACATCAGCGTCGCCTGCGTCGCGTCCCATGTAGCTGAGCGTGCCGAACGGCTGCCACTTACCTTCCCGTTGCAGCCTGGCAGCTTCGGTGATGAGTTCTGAACGGTCGCTGCTGACCATCAGGGCGGATCCTCGCTCGAGGAGCTTCGACCGTGTCTCGCCGAGCATGCATCGGAGGAGCACGCGCGCCATGGCGAGGGGGATGTCCTCACCCTCCACGACCTCGGTCAGGGTGCTTGGAATCCCGAAGGACGAGGTGATCTTCGTAGCTTGCTCCCACTGCTGCGGGTCCGCGTAGACGACGACGGTAGCCAGTCCAAGGGGCTCGGTGTCCAAGGCCCCCAGCATCTCGCCGAGCGCATCTGCGGTCTCCCGAATGCGGAGGAGTTCGGGATCCGAAGGACTCGTGGATGAAGCGCTGATGATGCGCACGGAGCCCGTGGTGATGGTGCTCCCTTCGACAAGATCCCTGGTCCACTGAAGCACGCCAGGATCGACGGGTTCGTCAGTTCCTTGCGCCTGATCGATCAGTGTCATTGCTCGATCGAATTCGCCCACGAGCACAGAACTGACGATCATGAGCTCGAGCCGTTCGGGTGTCGTATCGATCGCCGACCAGCTCTCGGTAATCTCGAACACCTCTTCGCAATCGCCCGATTCGATGAGGAGCCGCACGTGCTGGACCGGGTAATCAGAGGCTCCAAGGCCGTCTCGCAGCGCGGCTTCGTGCCATCTGAGGGTCAACTCATCGGGGGACAGCCCGGTCAATCCCTGGAGGATGTTCGCGCTGAAGCCCACGTCCCAAGCGGCTCGTACCACGTCCATGGAGCTAAGGTCTTCGATGAGATACTGCACGAGGGACGCCGACTCCAGATACAGCTGATGTTTCTCCGGGATGTGGGAGAAGAACTCCGGTATGTCGAAATGCCTCTTCGTCGCGGCGAGCGAGATCCCAAACCGCATCGCAAAGGGCGAAGCGTAGGCCTGATAGAAGGTCTGTGGGAAGCTCCCTGACGACTCGAGTGAGATTAGCTCGCTCATGGAATGCCTCGCTTGCTCCGGCAAGGCGGCGACGAACGTATGGAAGTCCCTGTCCGGATACGCAGCATACAACGCCATCCCCGCGTACAGGATCTGGGACGTGCACTCGCCCCATCCGTACGCCAGCACAAGTTCGGAGACCCGCACGCGAGGATCCTCCCATGGGAGCCGATCGAGGGTCGTCCAGTTCAACGATCGATAATCCGAGTCACGATTCACCACGCTGCTGACAAGCTCGTTCATGTCTTGATGCAGGAAGACCTCGATTGGCAGCGGCAACTCCCTCGGATCGACGTGAATCCATTCTGCTGTTTCGACCATCAGGGCTTCCGTCTCTGCGCGGACGGACTCGGGATCGATCACACCACCGCTCTTACTCGTGTACCAGACCCGAACGTCGCCTTCCCGATAGGAGTCAAGTCCACGTGTCCCGCGCTCAATCGAGGGGCGGATGCCGAAGAACACGAGTGCTGCGGCCAGGCCGAAGCCGAGAAAGCCGATCGCCAGTCCTCCGACCAGCGAGACCGCGAAGCTCCTCTTCTTCATCCGTCGCCTTCGGACGTCAGGTTCGTCGGGAACCGAAACTCGAAGATCTCATCGTAGTGGTGCCCCATGGCGAGTTTGACACTCCCGTGTTTCATGTCGTACACGATCGACCACTGCGTTCCGGCCTCGGGATCGTCCGGGGTTCCCAGATGTGCTGCACGGAGCAGGTCCATTGCGGAGGCGAGATCCTGCACCCCGCCAGTGCTGCTCAACCGCTCGTGAACCGCGTCGTATCGCCAGCAGACTCCGGGCCGTGCTGCTGCTTCGACGCGGCAGAGCCGGTAGTTGGTGGCACAGGCCCAGGCTTCTTCGGGGCGGAGGACGTGAGAGCTCCCTTCCCAGAACTCGATCAGCGCAGAACCACCGGTCGCGTCGGCGACGAGGTAGTGAATGCACGGACCGCCGGACATGTCGATGTTTACTCCATCAAAGATGTCGATCGCTTCATCGACCGTCGCGGCCGTGTCGAGGACTCTCCGCATGATTTGGAGCGATCCGACGGTCTCCAAGCCTTCGTCATGCGGCATGGTCGTATCGGCGACCGCCGCCATCCCGATGGCAAGACCACGTTCGTTCATCCCGTCGAAGACCCACAGGGGCGTATCGAGAAGCATGTCGAGTTCCTGCAGGGGGAGACGGTGCAGCCGATCGGCGATCTCCTCGGGGACGATGAACGACAGGTCGACCATGGAGATGCTCGCGTAGGCGTCGGGTGGCTCCGCAATCAGGAGGAGCGCAGGGTGGCGGGGCCAATCAAAGTTCCGTCCGTAGACGGGCGTCTCTGGGTCACCCATTGCGGCAAACAGCGTGCAGGTCCACGCCGGGACCTCTGCTCGGTCGGCAGCCGGGATTGCCGAGTACGTCACGTCATGATGCGACCCGTAGTAGTGCATCACGTACAGCGGATGGTCGCTCAGTTTCTCGAGCGACCGCAACGTTCGCAGCTGATCGGCGGAGAAGTCGGTCCCTTCGAGGCGTGTCCCCGTGTTCGCCCACCAGACGAAGAGCATTCCGAGAGCCAGGAGACCAAGAGCAAGCGACAGTGCACGTTTCATGGTGACCTCCAAGAAGCTGACTCCGCTCAATTCACGGCGGGGTCCGCCGGACTACTCCCTCTCCTCCTGCGCGCTGCGATAGGTCGCGAGCAGACGGGAGAGTTGGGAGAGCGTGCCTTCGTTAATCCGGTAGAACTTCATGCCACTGTGCTTCCGTTCGAGGACTACACCGCTGCGAACGAGGAGCTGGAGGTGACGGGAGACCGTCGACTGCCCGACGTCGAGCATCTCGACGATCTCCTGTCCGAACCGTTCTACCCCGTCGAGGAGGGCGAGGATCTCGAGCCGCGTCTCGTCGGCCAGGGCCCGCAGAGGGCCGTAGATGTCGCGGATCGCGATCCTGGCTTCTCCGGCCCGACCGGGCATGCGGCAGTTGTAGATCAAGGCGAAGCTCTTCCTGTTGCGATCGAGCGGGACCAGAATCACAGCCGCTCCGCAGTAGCACGAAGGGATGAAGATGATGCGCTCGGGTGAGGGGTAAGGCTCGGCGTCCTGCGGCAGCAACCGCTGGCTAGTCACATGGAAGTAAAACTCGGCGAAATCCTCTTCGTAGACCCGATCGTGATGGTATTGGATGTTCTGCTCGATGATGCGCGCGCAGTCCGTGTACTCCGATTTGAAGTGCCCCTCCCAGAATCGGACGACGAGGTAGATCAGCCGGGCCTTGAACTCGGAAGGATCCCGGAGCAGGCGAAGGATTTGAGAAAGGCGATCACTGCTGAGGTTCGTCTCCGGGCTTCGAATGCTGTTGATCAGCCGCACTCGCTCTCGCACCGCTTTGTCGCTGCTCACGTCGATCGCTTCAGTTTGACCGGGCTCCGGCGCACATTCCTGGCCCCACCAAGCAAGCATGTCATGCGTGAAGGATGCAACGGCTTCGGGATCGAGGGACGCCAACCAACCGATGAACGATGAGAAGCTGTCCAACGCCGGTGATTCGGCCACGAGCCGCGACAGGATCAGCGCCCCCCCGAACGGAGCGAAGACGTGCTGGAGATCTGCCTCGAGGTCGGGGGAGAGTTCGGCGTAGGTGCGCGTCACCCATGGGTCAAGGCCTTCGCGTCTTGTCGCCGCTCCGAGGACAAGCAGCGA
>CBFCYU010000164.1:0-4121 GCA_965602415.1 uncultured bacterium
ATGTGTGCCGTGCCTTCGACTTCGGGAATGATTGCCTTGTGCGGGCCAAACGTTGTCTCCTCGATCACGCGCCCGGCGAAGCGCGTTCCGATGATGCTCTCGACGGTGTGCGTATCGCCGATCCCGATCTCGCCTCTCGCGTAGTGAAGGGCGAGCCGGCCGCTGACCCCCGTTCCGGTCGGGCTGCGATCGACTTCACCCTCGGCGAAGACGCAGACGTTGCGGCTGTCGGCTTCCCCCGATCGAGCGGGTGCGATGAAGATCGTTCCGTAGAGAAAGCCGAGCGAGTCGTCGAACGGATGGGCGATCTCCATCGCTTCCATGACTGCGCGCTTGATCCGCATCCCGACGTCGATCAGTCGGCCGGTCTCGCTCGAGACGCAGTGCAGTCCGAAGTCGACGGCGTCGACATACGCGTAGTACGCCCCGCCGAACGCAAGGTCGTATCGGGCGCGGCCGATCCCGAGCACCTCGACGAGCTGATCCAGTGCGACGACGTACGACGGCACGTTGGCGAAGCGGATGGAGGAAACACGACCGTCATCGATCCGCGCCGTCGCCGTGACGAGGCCGGCGGGCGTGTCGATGCGTACGACGGTCTCTGGTTCCTTCGTCGCGAGCATCCCCGTCTCCAGCGCGACCTTTGTGACAGCGATGATCCCGTGGCCGCACATCGTGCTCCAGCCCTCGTTGTGCATGAACAAGACGCCGAAGTCGGCGCCGCTCGTCACCGGTTCGGTGATGACGCATCCGTACATGTCGGCGTGCCCTCGCGGTTCCCACATCAGCGCGGTCCGGAGCGTATCGTGGTTCGACTGCGCGAACCGGCGCTTCTCCGCGATCGTGCTTCCGGGGATGTCGGGGAAGCCGTTGACGAGGATCCGGAGAGGCTCTCCCGCGGCGTGCGCGTCGATCGTGCGAATGCGTCGCCAGTCCTTCGGCGGTTCCCAGTCGCGTGGAAGCTTGGAGCGCATCGCGCTCTCCTTTCGGTGTCTACAGAGGAAGCCAGGTTCCGATTCCGGCGGCCTTCGCGCGATCGATGACGGCCGAAGCGACGGCCATGTCCTCGGCTGCGATACCGAGATTGCACGCCATCGTCCGCTCCTCGTCCGAACGTCGCCCCGGATGCTTCCCGGAGACGAGTTCGCTCAAGTCAATGACGTCCTCGGGAAGGTAGTTGATGTAGCCGAGGGTGTTGTAGTAGGCGAACTGCTCCACATCGTCTGTGATCAGCATGTCCAGCTGCTCCATCGCCTCGAGACTCCAGTACGAACCGAAATCGACGGAGGCGGCGAATCCTCCCTCCGAGAGCCAGTCTCTCGGGATCGTCGCGTGAGGCGGCTTGGTGATTGGGCCCGCGGTCACGACGATGTCGCATCCTTCCACGGCGGCCCGTGGGGACTCCACTCCGATCACAGAGGCTTCGAGCTTGGCCGATGCCTCCGCGAACGACACGACCGCCGCCGGCTTGACGTCGTAGATACGGACCTCCTCAATCGGGAACGCGTGCGTGAACGCCTCGAGGTGGCTTCTCCCCTGGACACCGCAGCCGAGGATCCCGAGCGTCTTGGAGTCCTTCCGCGCGAGGTACTCCGCGGCGAGCGCCGACGAGGCGGCCGTTCGCACGGTGGTGATCCACGTGCAGTCGAGGACCGAGACCGGCAGCCCCGTCTCCGGGTCATTCGTGATGATCAGGCCGGTGACCTGAGGAAGGTCGCGCTCCGGGTTGCTCGGGTACGCGCCGACCCACTTCACGCCTGCACAGCGGAGCCCGGGAACGTGAGCGGGCATCGCGTGCAGCAGTGCATCGTCGCTCGTGTGGATCCCTGTTTTCGGGGGCATCTCGATCCCGCCGGCAGCCTTCTCCAGGAACATCCGTCTAAGCAGCTCGATGATCTCGGGCATCGACGGGCCGATCGAAGCGACCTCGTTTCGCGTCAGGTATAGAATTCGATGATTCATTCCACGATCCTCCCGGCTGGCGATGGACAGATTGTGGATTCACTCTTCCTAGCTGGCAAGTCCGGTGGGAGCGTGCCCAGACGAGACGAAGGCGCGCTCGCTATAATCCGGCCGCGGATTCCCGAAAGGCGGCAAGCGTGAGCGTACGTCTGAGCGACCTCGATCGATCGATGCTGAGCGGCGACCTGGGCGAAGCCACTCGATTCGCGATGTCCGTCGTCGTGAGGATGGCCGAGGTCCTCGAAGCCCTCGATCTGATCTCGGTCGAGCAGGCTCACATCGACGCGTGTGCGCTCATGTCGCAGTCCAATCTGGAATTCGTCAGTCGCCTGGCCGAGCATGGCGGCCGTGTCCGCGTGCCGACGACGCTGAACATGGTGTCGCTCGATCTGGACCACTGGAAGGAGCTCGGGGTCCCAAGCGGGTTCGCGGAACAGGCGACGCGGATCGCCGAGGCGTACATGCAGCTTGGCTGCATCCCGACCTGGACCTGCGCGCCGTACCAGGGCTACCTCGCGCCTCGCTTCGGCCAGCAGATCGCCTGGGGGGAATCGAACGCCGTCGTCTACGCCAATTCGGTTCTTGGAGCGAGGACGAACCGGTACGCGGACTTCATGGACATCTGCGCCGCGATCACCGCGCGGGTCCCGAACACCGGCCTCCACCGCACCGAGAACCGACGTGGAGAGCTGGTCGTCCGTCTTCCCGGGGCGAGCAACGTATCGTGGGAGAGCCCGGCCGCGTGGGCGGCGCTCGGCCACCTGATCGGCGAGCTTGCGGGAGAGAGGATCCCGGTCATCGAAGGGCTACCGCGTCCGGCAACGTGCGAGCAGCTGAAGGCCCTCGGAGCGGCCGCGGCGTCCTCGGGAGGCGTGGAGATGTACCACGCCGTGGGGATCACCCCCGAGGCTCCCGACCTGGAGACCGCGCTGCACGGGGCGGGTGAGGTGGAGGAACTGGTCTTGACGCGGGAGATGCTTCGAAGCGCGTGGGATCGAATGTCATCGGCCGCGGAAGGGGAGAAGCTCGATGTTGTGATCCTGGGGTGCCCGCACTTCTCCTACGCCGAATTCGAGGCGCTCGCGGCGGAGATCCGCGCGCTTCGTCCACAGCGCGTCCATTCGGATGTTCAGCTTCTCGTCCTGACCCACTCGTCCTCCCTCTCGCTTGCGTTGCGCAGTGGCCTGATCGACGAAGCCAAGGAATTCGGCGCGACCATCGTTCTCGACACATGTCCGTTCCACTCGCCGATCGTCGTCGATCGAGCGCGGGTCGTCATGACGAATTCCGGCAAGTGTGCGTACTACGCGCCGGCCGAACTCGGCACATCGGTCTCCTTCGGTACGCTACGCGATTGCGTTCGCGCAGCTACGACTGGAACCGTGACGCGAGAGGAGTCGCCATGGGACAACAACTGAGTGGAAGAGCCATCATCCCGGGCGAGGCGACGGGGACCGTGCTGGTCTCCCGTGTGCCGATCAGTCTGTGGGGCGGCGTCGACCCGGAGACCGGGAGGATCATCGACCCGCACCACGACCGCTGCGGCGAGTCGATCGTCGGTCGAGTGTTCGCCTTCCCGGGGGAGAAGGGGTCGAGCACCGGAAGCGCAGTCCTCCTCGAGTTGGCGAGGAGAGGGCTCGCTCCCGCGGCGTTGATCACGAGCTCGCTCGCTCCGATCGCTGCGCTTGGCTCGATCGTGGCCGAGGAGCTGTACGGAAGGACCCTCCCGATTGCGCTCATCTCGCCCGACGCCATGCAGAGACTGCAGGAGGGCGATCGTTTGACCGTGAAAGTGGACGGAACGCTGCAAGTCGACTGACCTCAAGGGCCTCTCGTTCTCGTCCCATCGAATCCACTCGATCGGATTCCGGTGCGGGATTCCATATGAGCTCACCGCACAACGCTCATTCCAGGATTACAGGCTCACCCCTTCAACTGGAGCCATCGCGGGTCGGCGGTCTGATCGCCCCGTCGCTTGGCAACGGCTTCGCTGTCTATGGTCCTCCCGCAGGTCGAGTCGATTCCATCGGTATGAGCCGTCCGTTGATCCGTGAGCCGGGTCTTCCCAGTCGATGGAGAGACGGAGTGGAAGCGGCTTCAGCGACGTGCTTGGCCTGCAACGGATGCATCAAGCGCTTGCCCTGCGGGCCTTCAAGGCC
>CBFCYU010000165.1:0-4100 GCA_965602415.1 uncultured bacterium
GACTTGGCGGTACCCGCGGAGATGCCCAGGGCATCCGCGGTGTCCTCGATCGAGGTCGTCCCCGGTGCCGTCCGCGATCGCATGAAACGGCCGGGAACAGTCGCTGAGGAGATCTCCAGCGTCCCTACGAGCTGTGACGTCGTAGCGTCGGTGACAGAAACACGCGCGACGAGTCCCGCTTCTCCAGTCCCGTCCTCCAGCAGCAGCGTGCCAGTCAGCCGCACGGACAGACGAGCCTCGACCGGACCCTCGATCGTGAAGGTCTTCTCGAATTCACAGGTTTTCTGTCCGATCGATGGCTTGCCCCAGATCGGGCTGTCTTGATCGACACCGACCCGCGTCGTGGCAACGGCGGCCCGTTGCGTCGCATCGAACGTGGCCGAGCAGACGGATACGTCACCGGTCGAAAGACAGGCCCCTTCGACGAACTCCCAATCACTCTCGTGTGCGCTCGGTTCGTCGGCGATCCCGACGAGGCAGATCCATCCAAGAAGCAGCGTGAAGCCGATACCGAACCAACGTGTGCTGCACTTCGTACCCATCTCCCCTCCCCCTATTGACGATCCCGATGGGAGATCGCCCCATGCATTCCATTATCGGCGAGATCGCCACTCGCGCCAGCGAAGGGAGGAGAATCCCCGCGGACTCAGCGGAACGTCAGCAGGAATGAAACGTTGGGATGGTACCCTGCGGACATCTCGGACGAAGAGCTAGACGGGTCTGAATCCCCCAGGCTCCACAGCAACCCAAAATTCCGATTCCAGTCCGTGCTTCCGCGTTCGCCTGCCGTCAGGAGGAAGCCGCTACGTAACGCGCGGGAGCTGCTGGCCCCGGGTTTTGTCTCAGACGGCCCCTTCGGGGAGATGAATGGCGAACTTGCACCACGGATCGCCGCGGAGGACCGTCTCCACGACCTCGGCGCGAAGCGGCTGCCCGAAGATGACCTCCCATTTCTTCTTGTGGAACGCCGAGCTGCAGTTACAGAAGGTCGGCGAGACCTTGACGTCCCCCATGCGGATCGATTCCCTCACCCACGGGCAGTGACAGTAGTAGTAGCGCTTCATCCGCGCGTCGGTCTCGGCGAGGTACTCCAACGCCATGTACGGGATCTTCGCCTCGTAGACGATGTTCCCTTGGCGGATCCCGGTGGAGACTTCGGGGTTCCGGCGGACGTAGTCGATCACCTCGTCGCTGATCACCTGAACGTACCACCACGTACCTTCCTTCTTGTGTTTCTCGAGCTCCGCAAGGAAGTCCTCTCTCCTCTTCTTCAGGAACGCGTCGATGCTGCCCGCTTCCTCGAACGCCACCTTCGCGTCCGCGAACCATGCGTCTTCCAGGTTGCGTAGACCGCTCGCGAGGACCGCCTTGCAGACCTCGGGATTCGCCTTCTCGAGGCGTCCGATGACGGCCTGCGTAATGCGCGGCTTCTCCGTGTTCGGGGTTCCCAACGGCGGGAGATCGACGTCTTCGAAGATCTCGTCTCGTTTCGCCTCGCCGAGCGCCTCACCGACCTTCGTGTGCAGGTTGCCGAGTGCCTCCTGCCCATCGAGATACTCCATCACCGCGACGAAGAACGGGCGATTCTTCGCGAACGCGGCGTAGCGGAGCAGGGCGATGTAGTTGTCCCAAACGTTATCCCCCTCGGCGATCAGGGTCGCCGAGAAGGCGTTGACCTCGTCCGCCGTCGCCGACCTGAGGGCACCGGAGCGTCCGGACTCGTTGAGGAATCCCTCGAATCGCTCGACGAGAGAGACGAACGGATCCAGGTGCTTCTCGGGGAGCTTCCTCTCCAGTAGGTATGTGCGGAAGCCTTCCTTGTCCATGATTCTCCTTTCTGATCGAAAGCCTGAACGTCCAGAGGATAACCGGGGGCGTCTCGACAGCGTAACACTTCCGTTCCACCGGACGGACCCCCGCAAACGTGTATCCGCACTTCGAGACGTTCTTTCGGCGTGACACGTGATAGAGTGTGAACGTGATGTCCGAGGAGTGGTGCAGCATGGGTGGGGAGAAGGAGACACGATGAGGATGCGAAGTGTACTGGCGATCGGGCTGGCCGCTGTCGTGATCGCGAGCGGCACGGTCCTCGCCGGGCCCGCACAGGACGTGCTAGGGGATCTGGCTCGTTCCGAGCGGAACGCGAGGTTGGTGAGTGGATACGGATCGATCGGAGTTGGCCTAGCCATTGGCGTCGGGAGCGCCATCGTGCTTGCGGGCTCAGGATTGGAGATCTACGGGATGCTCGGGGGGGCGTTGGTCGCGGTTCCGGGAGTTGCCGCGCTCATGGTCCCGACGGCGGCCGAACGCGAGTTCGCCGAAGCCGGTGACTCGGAGATCGAGTCCATGCTAGCGCTCGAACGGCTGGCCGAAACGGGCCGCCGAGAGCGGATCATCTCCGGGATCGCCAATGCCGCGGCCGGAATCGCGTCTCTTCTGTACCCGTTCAATCTGTTCACGCCGTACGACTACGTCTACTCCGCGGTAAGCAGCTTTGGGCTGGCGGCGGTCGATTTCCTGTTCCCTTCGAACGAGGAGCGAGCATACGCGACCTACCTGAGGCTGATCGAGCAGGGAACGTAGCGTCCGTCCCGGTTCCGCGCTCCGTTCCCCGCGACTAGGTCCTGGGCGTGTTGATTCGATCGGCAAGCGCTTCTCGCAGGGCCGGGGGCGCGTGGAAGCTGCCGCGGATGCGAATGACCTCGATCGTCTCTCTCGCGAGCTGAGGGTCGATGTCGTCTGCGAGCTTCAGCATGCCGATGACCCGAAGCGATATCTTTTTTCCTTGCCTCCTGAGTTCCTCCAACGTCGAGCGGGTGACGGTCTCAACGCCGAGCACGAACGACCACTTGACGGCGTGGGCCTGGATTACCGGCTCGTGCCGATCGAGCTGATTTCGAATCGCGGTACGGATGCAATCGGTCCGGTTCGAGTAGAGGCCCTGTTCGACGACGACGTCGATCCGCCCCAAGTCAACCGGGCCAAGGTTGATCGTGATCTTCTCGGTTTCCGACACGGGACTCCTCCTTCCATCTAGCTGGATGATCGCTTCCATTCTACTCGCATTGTGGGATGCCAATCCACGCTTAGGCCAACCTGCACCTGCCGACTGGTTTCGGTCTGGGTGCTATCGGTCGCTCGTTTCGTCTCCCACTTCCGCTTCAACTGCGCTTCGGAGATCCCTTTGCTCTGTCGATCGGCCTTCACGATCGCCGACACGGGTCCGATGGCAAGCATCAGAAGATTCGCGTCTGACATCTTTGTAGCCTCCTTATACCATCTATATGGATGGTGGTAAGAGCAGTATAGCACCCTTTGACCCTCCTTTCAACATCCTTCTGGATGGTTATGGGAAGGATGACCGACTCAGAAGGTTACGATGGCTCTCACCGACACTCAGCCATCCTGGGCGAACGATGCACGCAATTGCGGATCAACCGGCGATTGCAGCGAGGAGGAAACCGGGTATCCTTCACGAGATGCACAGGGCCTGTTCCTAGACTACGCAGGAGGAAACGATCCATGGAAACCGAAGTGCGCAAGGCGTTGGAAGGCATCCGACCAACACTGCAGGCCGATGGCGGTGACGTGGAGCTGGTTGAGGTCACTGAAGAGGGGATCGTCCGCGTCAGGCTCCAAGGTGCCTGCCATGGCTGCCCGATGGCTCAGATGACGGTGAAGAACGGAATCGAGCGACTCCTCATGGAGCAAGTCCCCGGCGTCGCCGAAGTCGAGGCCGTCTGAGGCGGGGAGAAGCGTCTCCGATTCACCTTAGGGAAGAGCACACCGCTTGGGGTTGTCGGTTCCGACGGACACCCTTGACATCGGTCGGGCGAATAACGTAGATTGTAGATAGCGTCGCGTGAGCGGCGCTATTCTCTTGTTAGCCAGAAGGCGGGGCGATCCCGACACACAGATCATCGGCCGGCGGAGAGTACTCCTCTTGGAAGAACTCGAACGCGACGGTCCGATCGAGCGACTCGCGGACACCCGTCCGTTCGATCGTCTCCCGATACGTGACGTAGCCATCGAGGGCGCGGCGAAATGCGTCCATGTCCTCGTCCTCCACGGTGACAAGGCAGTCGATCTCCTGATCGGTG
>CBFCYU010000166.1:0-4092 GCA_965602415.1 uncultured bacterium
TCAGCAGGTCGCGCATCCGGAGGAGCTCGTCGGTCTGGATCTTCACGTCGGCCGCCTGGCCCTGCGAACCGCCGAAGACCTGGTGCAGGAGGATCCGCGAGTTCGGAAGTGCGCCCCGCTTGCCGGGCGTTCCCGCAGCCAGCAAAACCGCCGCCATGCTTGCCGCCTGGCCGATGCAAATCGTCTCGACGTCGCATTTCACGAAGCGCAGCGTGTCGTAGACGGCCAGCCCCGCGGTGACCGAGCCGCCGGGGGAGTTGATGTAGAGCCGCATGTCCTTTGCGGGATCCTTCGCCGCGAGGAACAGCATCTGGGCGATGACCACGTTCGCGACGTCGTCATCGATTGCGTCTCGAAGGAAGATAATCCGATCCTCCAGCAGGCGGGAGTAGATGTCGTAGGAGCGCTCCGCGTGTCCGGTGTGGTCGATGACGAACGGGATCTGAGCCGTCATGATTCCTCCTCCTCTCTCACGGTCGCCGCGTCTCGCAGCGCTTGAAAGACGCGTTCGTTCACCTTGCTCGCCCGATAGTCGTCCCAACGGTCGTTCGCCTTCAACTCGGCGGCGAACCGGAGCGGCTCCTCGCCGCGCTCCTCCGCCTCCGCCTGCCCGATGTTGGTCAGCTCTTCGTCGTCGATCGCGATCTTCATCTCCCGGCCGAGTTGGCGGAGAACGAGCTCACGCCGGACACGATGGGAGACCGAGTCCCGGATCTCCTCGGCAAACGCTTCTTCGCTCCGCTCGCGACGCTCGAGGTATTCCTCGAACGTCGATGAAGAATCCGGCGAATCAAACGACGTCTTCACCCGCTCGAGTTCCTCGTCGACCAGCTCGTCGAGGAACGCCTGAGGAAGCGGGATCTCCGTCTTCCCGATCAGCGCGTCAAGGAGAGCCGTGTTCGTCAGCCGCTTGTGGTGCTCGAACCGCTGCTCCGTGAGGTTCGTTTCGATGTCCGCCTTGAGGGCGGCCAGATCGTCGAACCCGGCGTCCTTCGCTAGTTCGTCGTCGATCTCGGGCAGCACGATCTGATGAAGCCCGGCGACGGAGAGCGTCGTTCGAAACGGCTTTCCGCCCGGCAGGTCCGCATCGATCGCCACGTCAGCGCCGACTTTCGCGTCAATCAGATGCTTCGTGACCGGGTTGTCCGCCTCGGCACGTGTATCCCACTCCTGGTCGTTCTCCCTCACTCGAACGATGTCCCCGTCGCTGACCGTGTCGCCGTCCTTCTCCGCCAGCGTCGAGAAGTGGGACTGGACGTCCGTGAGTGCCTGCTGAATGTCCTCCTCGGAGGTCGGCCGCAGAGCCGGCACCGTGACCTCGAGGTCCTCGAGCTTCGGCAGAACGACATCGGGCAGAATCGCGAACGTCACGCTGAAGACGAGCGGCTCGGACTCGCCGTGCGACACTTCTTCCAGTCTCGGCGTGGAGACCGGTCGAAGGTCGAGCGTGCTCAGCGCCTCGGGCACGTGCTGACGCTGGAGGTCCTCCTTCGCCTCGGCAATGAAGACATCTCGGCCGAAGCGGGATTCGAGCAGATGTCGGGGCACGTGCCCCTTGCGAAAGCCGGGAATCCGGACCTCGCGTGCGTACCGGCGGTACACCGAATCAATCCCTTTGTTCACCTCATCGGGTGCTATCGTCACCCGGACTGTCGCTTCCGTCTCGTTTCGCTGTGTGACCTCGTAGTGTGCTTTGTCGCTCATTCCTGAGGGGTCTCCGAATCCTTCTGTGGATGCGCGGATTATACGCACCGCGCTAGAAGGCAACAAGAAAAGCCGCTCGCCTACGACGTTATGTAAAGATCGCGACGAGCCACTGCATGCCGAGCAGCATCCGCCACAAGCCGCTCACTCCGTTGAAGATCAGGTTCAGCCCCCCGAGGTAGAAGATCGCAACGATGATGATGAAGCCGTACCGCTCGATCGACAGCAGGAAGCGTCTTCCGTTGGCGGGGAGGAAGTACATCAGGATTCGCGAGCCATCGAGTGGCGGCACGGGAACCAGATTGAACAGTGCGAGGAAGAGGTTGTATAGGACGAACGCGCTCAGAAAATAGAACAGCCAATGCACGAGGTTCGCTCCGAGGCCGCTGTTTCCGAAGAGGACCTGCGCCGGAACAGCGAGTAGCAGTAGCCGCCCGAGCCCCGCCGTCACAAGCGCCAATGCAATGTTCGTCCCCGGGCCCGCGAGCGCCACGTAGAGCATTCCTCGCAACGGATTACGGAAGTAGGCCGGGTTGATCGGCACCGGTTTTGCCCAGCCGAACAGGAGGAGGTTCCAGCCGAACAGGAATCGGAAGAGCGCGATCATCACCGGAATGAGGATCGTCCCGATCGGATCGACGTGAGCGAGGGGATTCAAGGTCAGGCGTCCGCGGCTGCGCGCCGTCGGGTCACCGAGTCGGAGCGCCATGTATCCATGGGCAACCTCGTGCAAGACGATCGCCATGAACACGGCGACCAGCGACAGGATCACCTCAAGGACAAGCTCGAAGTCCATCCCCCCTCCTCACAACTCGACCGTCAGTGTATCGCTCTTCAACACGTTTGCCAGTCCGGCAGAGGATCCTCTCGGCTTGCGAACGTGCTTCGCTTCCGTCACCACGACCTGCACCCGCCGCTCGCTGTGCGCCTTGGAATGCTCCGCAGCCCACCGCGCGGCTTGCTGCACGATCGCCTCGGGGATTTCGCGTCGCCCTCCACGCTTGATGATCACGTGCGAGCCAGCGAACCCCTTCGCATGGAGCCACAGATCGTCCGGCGCGGCTTCCCGGAGGAGCCGGTCGTTCTCAAGCGCGCTCCTGCCAATCAGAATGGTGAATCCTCCCGTCTGGATGCGGTGCCGGTTGGCGGAGCGTTCGGCCGCCGCCCGCTTGCTGGTCCCGGGCAGCAGAGCCATCGCTCGATCATCGATGAGTTGCCCATCGTCGTAGCTGTCGATCGCCTTCTCGAGGAGCCGAGTCTCGCCCTCCAAGCGCTCAATCCGAGACGTCACGTGAGGGCGTCCACGCCGAAGGCGCTTCGCTCGTTCGTACAACCGTTGCGCGTTCTCGATCGCGCTCAGTGAAGGGAGAAGGCGGATCGTCTCCTCTCGCCCCGTCATCGGATCGGTCAACACAGCCTGATCGGACTTCGGCTCGATCTCGGAGTGATGAATCATCAAGAGGTCAGCGAGAGCCTGGAGCTGCTCGGCCCCCTCCGCGTTGTCCAGCCAATCGCGAAGCTTCTCCAGCGTGCGCGTCCGACGAGTGACCGCGCGGCGCAGGTCGCTCTGAAGGGTGCTCTCCTCGCTCTTCAGCCTCTCAGTGAGTGCCTCCGACACCGCGTCCAGCGCCTCCCCGAACGTGTCCGTCGGCTCAGCCGGCGGAGGAAGAGGATAGAACGTCGCGCGCGCTTCGTCGACGAGCAGTCGCGGGGAGGGCTCCTCGACACACGTGAGGATTCTCTGCAGCGAGGCGTGAAGCGCCGCCGCACGTGCGTCGACGCTCGCGGTTTCATCAAATCCATGCAACAAGTCCCTAGCGGTGTGTCGGCCGATCCCGTCGATCTCCTGCGTGAGAACCCGCATCGCTGGCTCGGCGCGCACAAGAGCGGCGAGTTCCTCGATTGACACCTCCCTCGGATCGCGCTTGTCCTGCGGCCGGAGGGAGACGTAGGCGTCCCCGGAACGGTTCCTCCGGTCGCGGTGCACCGAACCGAGGACCTCTTCTCGCTCGAGAAGAAGGAGATCGCCGTGGATGCCGGTCAACTCGGCGATGAGCTGGACTGTCCGTGTCGTGTGTCCGTCGCGTCGCTCGACGTCGAAGACGACGACCCGATCCCATCCACATTGACGAACAGCGAGGACCCGGCCGCCGCGCAGGTGCCGTCGGAGGAGCATGACAAACGCGCCCGGCTTCGGTGGGTTGGTGAGACTGAGCTCGGTGACGTGAATCGCCGCGTGCCGCGGGGCGAGGAGGATCCGCCGATTCCGGCCGGCGAACACGTGCAGGACGAGCGTACTTCTCGTCGGCTGGTAGATTGAGCGGACGAATCCACCCTCCGCCGCTACCCGCACCTCTCGCAAGGATGCCGCGATCGCCAGACCGTCCA
>CBFCYU010000167.1:0-3975 GCA_965602415.1 uncultured bacterium
CGGGTAGAACCGTGGCAGGTGGGGGACGAGGGGGTCATCCTGGTAGACGAACAGGGTCAGGATGTTGATCCCGTCGGCGAGGGCCTTCCGGCGGAGCCGCTGGATCAGCGTCTTCAGGAGTGCGACCCCGTGCTCCCCCTCGCAGACCGGGTCGAACAGCTGCAGGTAGGTGAGTTGCTCGCCGACCTTCGGGATCCTCGGCACGGGGAGGAACGTCGCGAGCGGATTGAGGAACACGCCCAGTGCGAGGAGAGACGTTGGCATTCGGAGGACGCGGCCCCGGTAGATCTTCGATAGGTCCCACGCGCTTACCTGAGCGGAGGAACCGCCCTTCTCGATCCGAAAGATCCCGCGGAGATACCCGAGTTCCGCACCCCGGCGGTAGGCGGTACCGAAGTCACACGGGCGGAGCGAGCGGATCCCGACGTGACGATCCAAACGCGCGATCTCCCCTTCCAGGTCCTCCAGATGCTCATCGAGTTCGTCGGCTCCTCCTGGAAGACCGGGGAGAGACAGAATATTGAATGTCGCACCGATCTTCGCGTCCATCTTCGTCGCAATCTGCATGGAGTCGCTGTTGTCGGACTTGACGTGTCCGTAGATGAACGCCGCGCCCTCCCTTTCTATCTCAGCGAGGCAGGCCTTCCACAAGCGAAATAAGCCTCGCTTCATGCTCCGGCGATACGATGCCTCGCCGCGGAGATCGTAGAAGTAGGCGACCGGTTCCGGCTCGCCGCCGAGGAGGACCTCCTTGATCGCGAAGGCCATGATGCCGACGAGCTTGTCGTCCTCCTCAGCGATCAAGACCTTGCTTCGGTCGTGGAGACGCGAGCGATAGAAATAGTCATCGCGGTCGATGAGGATGGAAATCCCGGTCCCTTGGGGGCTCTGGGCCTCCAACTGCAGCAACGCCTCGTTGTCGGCGGAGGTCGCTTCGCGGATGCGGAACATGCGCGTCCTTTCTACTCTGCGATGAGGATGCTCTTCACACTGCGGGCGATGGCCCCCTCCTCGTCGATCACAACGAGGGTAACGACATACGTTCCGGGCTCGGAGTAGCAATGATCGGGCGCCCAACGGTCTCCTTCGCCGCAGCCGTTCGGGATCCCCGGGCAGCTCATCCCGTCGCCGAAGTCCCAAGCGACGTGAAGGATCTCGCCGGTCGGGCTCGGATCGTACGAACCGCGAGCATCGAAGACGACGCAGCGTCTGTCGAGGGTCGCCAGAACGAACTCGGCGACCGGCGTTGCGTTCTCGACGATCACCTCGACGGAGAACGGATCGGAGCGCGCCCCGTCGTCGTCCTGCACCGTCAGGAGGACCGTGTACCGGCCGTCATCCGGGAACATGGTCGCCGGGCTCGATCCGGTCACGGAAGTCTCGTCACCAAGATCCCAGAACCAGTGGGTGATCTGTCCGTCCGGATCGCTTGCCGTTGCGGAGAAGAGCACCTCCACATCGTCGGTCGGCGCTTTGGGCGTCCACGTGATGCGGTCGATGCGGGGCGGGCGATTCGTGACGCTGACGCAGATCGACGCCGAGAGAGCGACGGCACCGTCGTCGTCGGTGACCCGAACCCGAATCTCGTACGTGCCGTCGTCGCCGTAGGCGTGAGAGAGCGTCGGTGACGTCGTCGTCTCGTCGAACGTCCCATCCCCGTCGATGTCCCATTCGTACCGAACGATCGTGCCACCGGGGCTCGGATCGAGCGAGCGTGAAGCGTCGAGCCGAAGCGGCTCAGCGGTCGGGAGCGTCGATACCTCGGCCACCACCTGCGCGGTCGGGACGAGATTGACGATCAGAACCTGCGCGGTGGTCGTGTGTGTCGCCCCGTTGGCGTCTGTCACCGTCAGCGACACGGCGAACGCTCCATCGTCCTCGAACGCGTGCTCCGGGTTAGCGTCCTCGGCGGTGGCTCCATCTCCGAAATCCCACGACCGGAGCATGATGTCCCCATCCTCGTCATGCGACATGTCGGTGAAGCAGATCGGCGCAAGTTCCTCTGACTTGAACGGCGATAGCCGGAACGCAGCGATCGGAGGACGGTTGACGTGAATCGACTCGACGAAGGGCATTGAGCGGTCTCCGGCATCATCGACGACGGTGAGGCGCACGTCGTAGCCGCCGGCGGGGAAGGCATGTTCGACGATCGGATCGGAGGTCTCCTCGTCGCACGTGCCGTTCCCGTCGAAGTCCCACCGATAGATGTCGATCCGCCCGTCCGGATCGTGCGATCCGGACGCATCGAACCGGACCGGCTCATCCACGTTCGGGGTCTTGGGGGTTCGAGCGAACAAGGCGACCGGGAGACGGCTAGCAATCGTCACGGCCCGCGTTTGCATCGCGCTCTCCCCGTGGTTGTCGAGGACCCGGAGGCCTACTAGGTAGATGCCGAAGCGGTCGTAGGTGTGAACGACCATCGCTTCGGAGGCCGTCCCGCCGTCTCCGAAGCTCCATTCCCACGCCACGATTTCTCCATCGACGTCGCTCGACTCATCCTGGTAGTGCACCGGGCTTCCGGCGCGGGAAACCCGATAAGGCGGCAGGGCAACGATGCTGAAGTCGGCGACCGGCGGCGACACCGCCTGCACCAGGATGGACCGCGACAGCTCGGATTCCCAGCCCTTCTCGTCGGTGATGGCAAGGGTCGCACGGTAGACTCCGGAGAGAACGTAGGTATGGGTCACGGACCGACCCGAGGCACTGGTCCCGTCTCCGAAATCCCATCGGTAGGAGGCGATGCGATTGTTCGGGTCGAACGATTCCGTGGCATCGAACTCGACTGGGGTCCCGGGTGCGGGATAGGGAGGGCGCAAGTTGAAGGCAGGCGTCGGGGGGACGTTGAAGCATGAGTTCTCTTCCTTTGGGGTGCCGCAGATCGGTCGGTCAGCCGACTCCGATGGAAGCTTGCCCAACCAGCTCGACCAGTTGTTCGGCGTATCGGGCAGGCGGTAGTCGATCCTTTCCATCGAGGCGTACGATGCGACACCGTGCGCGTCAATCCCCGCGGGCCACGGAGAGGAAGGCATCGAGGCCGAAGCGTTCGCTGTGTCCACGAGATTCCCGTCTGAGTCGCAGAGAAACAGCATTTCTCCGCGGTCGGTCAGCGCACCCTGGTAAATCAGATCAGCGGCAATCCCGGGAACGGAGCCGTCGTTGCCCCGCTCGAGGAGAAAGAAACCGGTCGTTGGATCACCACCGATGTGGGGTGGGATCGCCCCACGAAGTTCGATGTCTGGAGCGCCGTCCGACGAGACGAGCCGCCAGCCTTCAAGATTGACCTGTTTGGGTGAGATGTTGAACAGCTCGATCCACTCTGCTGTTGCCTCCCAGTTGGCGCCGGCCCAGGCGACCTCGTTGATAATGATCGGCCCAGTAATGGGCTCCGGCGCAACGGATCCGAATGAGATGAGGACGAGCGCGGTCATCACGATGGCCACACACACACGATGCCTCATGGCTCCTCCTTCTGCTCGCTGGCTGGCTTTGCGGGTTCAGCTCAGGGTAGCACAACGGGGCAGATGGACCAACTGCAACTGGCCGCGTAGCGGTCTACGCGGCCTCGGATTCCGAGTCGCGGTTCCGATCGCTGCGTTCGTAGGCCTCGATGATCCTCGCGACCAACGGATGGCGGACGACGTCCGTCTTGTCGAGGCGGATGAACTCGATCCCTTGAATCCCTTCGAGGACTCGTTGAACAGCGATCAGGCCGGAGACCTGTTCCTCGAGGTCGACCTGGGTGACGTCGCCGGTGATGATCGCCTTGGAGTGAAACCCGAGGCGGGTGAGGAACATCTTCATCTGTGTCGACGTCGTATTCTGCGCTTCGTCGAGGATGACGAAGCAGTTGTTCAGCGTCCGGCCGCGCATGAACGCAAGGGGAGCCATCTCGATCCGCCCGTGTTCGACCAGCTTATCGAATTCGCTGACCGGGATCATGTCGAAGATCGCGTCGTACAGCGGACGGAGGTAGGG
>CBFCYU010000168.1:0-3939 GCA_965602415.1 uncultured bacterium
TCGAGCCAGCACTGCACCTGACAAGCCGGTACGGTCGCATACCGATCCTCGTACCATGCCGCGAATTCCTTCCATACGCGGCCGATGTTCGACAGACCGGTGAACCGCGTCACTGCGTACGACGCGGCCGGGATCTCCTTGATCACGATCGGATCGGCCGCTTCGGTCCCCAGCTCGACGCGCACCCACAGCTCGTAGCCGTAGTTGTCGCTCCCTGGTGATGGGTTGGGATTGTTGAAACCGAACAGCGGATGATCCTTGGATCCGGACTCGATGCCGTGCGCCGCTGCGAACTCGCCGATCATCTGTCCGGCTTGAGTCTCCGGCTCCTTCCCGAAACCGAGTGCACTGGCAACGGTCATCGTCGGCAGATTGACAGTTCGAACCTCCAACGTCTTTGTCATACGAACCTCCTCCTGTTCATGTGACCCCTCTTCCTGCGGAACGATCTCGGACTGGAAAGCCGTGATCTGCTGGGTGGGTGGATGCTGTACACGCCGACTGGCGTAGACACTATCCCGTCCACGCCCTGAGTACCCCACGAGGCGCGTGGGGGTGAGGTGAGTCGCCGCCGCCGCCGTTCTGATCCTCCTCTGTACATGTCCCTCCTCATTCTGTTCTGAGTATGGCGCGCAATAGTGACATCTCGTGTCCTATTTGTAAGATAAGCTGAAAACGGAAAAGGAGGCCGCCGTGCGCGCCGATCGCTTGCTGGCATTGCTGATGTTCCTGCAGAACCGTGGCCGAACGACGACCGATCGCTTGGCCGAGGAGCTCGAGGTTTCACGGCGCACCGTGATCCGCGATCTGTATGCACTCCGCGTGGCCGGCTTCCCCGTGTACACGGAGCGGGGTCCGGGTGGCGGCGTCTACCTGCACGAGGACTTCCGCATCAAGCTCACCGACTTGACGCACGATGAAGTCACGGCGCTGTTCACGCTCAGCGTTCCCGCACCGCTGGTGGATCTGGGGATGGGGGCCGAAGCGAAGGCCGCCCTGCTGAAGCTGGCCGCTGCACAGCCGATGGCGCGTCAGAGCGTGGAACGCGACGTGCGCAGCCGGATCTACCTCGATCCCAATCCGTGGAACGCGTCGCGCGTAGCGCTTCCCACGCTTTCCACGTTCCGTCGTGCCGTGTGGGAGGATCGGTGGGTTCGTGCGACGTTCCTTCGAGCACGCCTCATTCCGATCGAAAGGGAGATTGCTCCACACGGCCTCGTGGCCAAGGGCTCTGCGTGGCACGTGGTGTGGCGGGGACGGAACGGGGAGCTGCGTGTCGATCGCGTCTCGGCCGCCATCGAGGCCGATCTGCTGGACGAGCGGTTCGACCGGCCTCCGGGATTCGACTTGGAGGAGTTCTGGACATCATGGGCGGCGGCGTACGAGGCCAGCCGCCCGTTCTTCCGAGCCGTCGTTGGGGTGCGGTCCGACGTGTCTTCACAGCTGAAGCATGATCTTGGACGACACATCGAACGCACCGGAGCAGCACGGCCCGATTCTTCTCGGATGGAAATGGAGATGACGTTCGACGACCTCGAGCAAGCGCGAGCGCTGTTGCTCTCCTACGGCGGTGCGGTGGAGGTTCTCGAGCCGCCGGCACTCCGGCGGTCGATCGCGGACCACGCAGAGCAGGCCCTCCGCCGATACGCCGGCTGAGCCCTCGAAGCGGCTTTCACGCGCCGGTAGAATGCCTCATCACTTGAGGAGGACATCATGCGCTTCGATTCGCTGCTGACTCAGCTCACTGGCACACTCTCCGGCGTCCGGGCGAAAGCCCACGTCACCGAGATCGCCCGCTATCACAGGATTCAGGCGTCGCCCGGCTACGACGACGCGGTCGACTACGTCCGAGTGGCGCTTCACCAGATCGGGATCGACGCGTCGGTCACTTCATTCCCAGCGGACGGGCGGACCGAGACGTACGGATGGACAGCTCCAATCGGGTGGCGGATCCGCTCGGGCTGCCTCCGGGAATTGAAGCCCAAGGAGCGGACGCTTTGCTCCTATGCTGAGGTCCCGATCTCGATCCTCGGGCAGTCGGCCGCTGGGAACGTCGAAGGGGAGCTGATCCACATCGGGAAGGGCACAACGCCGGAGAGCGTCGATGGACTCGATCTCGTGGGGCAATTCGTCCTCGCCTGCGGCCGACCGTCGCAGGTGCTGCAGCAGATCCGTGGGAAGGGGGCCGCCGGGCTGATCCTCTATCCGGACACGGAGCGGGCCGCCGCGTCCTACGATCTGGTGCAGTACGCCGGGCTGTTCCCGAAGGCGGACGAGCTCGACACGACGCCGATGGGCTTCTCGATCTCCCGACGGGCGGCCGACCGCCTGATCGCGCAGCTCGAGAAGGGGACAGTGCATCTGCACGGCGAGGTCGACGCGGAGTATTTCGACGGATCGATGCAGATTCTCGAGGCGGAGATTCCCGGGACCGACCCGGGTGCCGGCGAGGTCCTCCTCGTCGCGCATCTCTGTCACCCGAGCCAGTCGGCGAACGACAACGCATCGGGGAGCGGCCTGCTGATCGAGATCGCGAGGGCGTTGAGCGGGATCGCCTCCGGGCATCTGCTGAAGAACTCGGTGCGTCTGCTGTGGGTTCCCGAGTTCAACGGGACATTGCCCTGGGCGGTGGCGAACGCCGAGAAGCTGCGCAACGTGCACTTCGCGATCAACCTCGACATGGTCGGGCAGTCCCCTGAGGTGCTGGGCGAGCCGCTCCGCGTCTTCCGGGCGCCGAACGCGCGGCCGACGTACCTCAATGCGTGCTTCGAGCCGATCCTGTCGCGCATCGCGAAGGACGAGACGGCGCTCTCTTCGCAGGGCTCCCGACGCCCGCTTCACTGGATCCTCGATGCGCCGAGCGGCGGGAGCGACCACCTGGTCTTCCAGGCGACGCCGCACGGACTCCCCGCCGTGATGCTCGGGCACGACGATCCGTACTGGCATACGGATCTGGACACGATCGACAAGGTCGATCCGACGCGGCTGAAGCACGTCGGGCTGCTGACGGCGACGCTCGCCACGTTGCCGACGTGGGCGGAGGACGAGCCCCGACTCCTCGGCGAGTGGCTTCTCTCGTTCAGTGCTCGGGAGCTCGCCCGAGCCGGCGCGCTGACGCGGCAGATCGAACCGGAGCACGGGCGCCGGCTCGTCGCAACGGCACTGACGATCGAGAAGGAGAGAGCCGCGGAGCTTCGAAGGCTGGTGGGGAATACCGCGTGGAAAGCCGAGAGCCACGTCCAAGCGCTGGATCCGATCGAGAAGGCCCTTGCCGGTTCGCTTCCTTGGAGCGAGGACGCCGTGGCGGCGCAGCCCCGCCGGGCGCTCGACGGCCCGGTCCGGTTCGCGATCGTCGATGGCTTCACCGAGGAGGAGAGGACGTTCTTCGACGAGAAGCTGTCGGCAAATCACCGGGCGGTCGTCGAGTCGCTGGTCAACCTGTGTGACGGAACGCGTGACATCCGCGAGATCGCGTTGCGCTTGGCGCTCGACTTCGATCGGCCGTTCTCCGTCGCTGACACCGGGCGGAGCGTCGAGCTTCTCGCCAAGGCCGGGTATCTCGTCGTCTGAGGGGTGAAACGAGGAAGCGGAGCCGGGCCGATGAGCACTCGGGAAAGGCTGTTCGACACGCTGTCGCACTACGATCGGCGGTTCTGGACGCTGTTCATCGTCCAGTTGATTGTCGCCGTCGGCTTCGGCGCGGCGATGCCGTTCGTCAGCATTTACCTCCACGCACAGCTCGGCGTCTCGATGACGTACGTCGGCGTGATCATGCTCGTCTCCGCCCTCGTCGCGGCCGCCGGGCGGATCATCGGCGGCGAGATCGCCGATCGGTTCGGGCGACGGCCGCTGCTCATCTTCGGGATGGCAGCGCGTGTTTTGATCTTCGTGCTGATGGCCTACGTGATTCACATCCGGGCTCCCGCGATGGTCATAGGC
>CBFCYU010000169.1:0-3908 GCA_965602415.1 uncultured bacterium
CCACGCCGGAACGCAGGTAGATGACAACGGACACGCCTCGCAATGCCGCGCGGAATCCCCCTGCCGAGTCCGGCGCCGCGGAATGGCTGGTCGGTCTCACCCCAAGTAGGCCACCGTGAACTCGGGCTCGCAACGGACATCAGAGCCAACTGACACGTCCCACCGAATCCTGGGTGCGTAGCCTAGAACAGGCCCGACAGCTGCTCGATCGCCGCACCGGTCGTCGACTCGCGCTTCGACTTCGCCCAGTTGACGACCGCCGATCCGGCAATCGTCGCGCCCTTCGCCAGGCAGAGCTTCCGCATCTGACTGATAGCGTGGTTCCCGCCCATCACCGGATGCGGGAAGAACTCGGTGACGAGACAGGCGACCTTCGAGAGCCCACCCGCTTCAGGTATTCGGTCAGCACCGGTGAGAGGGAGTATCCCTCGACGGCCGAACCGAACACGACGGCATCGTACGCTGCCACGTCGGGCCCCGCCTCGAGTGGGAAGTTCCGGTCTCCCTGCGTGCGTTCCCCGACCACGGTCACCTGCTCCAAAGTCACGGAATACCCGGCCAACGAAAGCCTCTCCTCCAGCTTCTCAGCCACGGACAGCGTGTTCCCCGACCACGAATAGACAACGATCCCGATGCTAATCTAGCACCTCCGATACAGTCTCTGAGTCTCACTCAGGCTTTGCGAGCTATCGACTTCCACTCGAGATCCCCTCATCCGGCCTTGCATCGCAATGGGTTGTCATTCGGGTAGCAGCAGAGAACGAAATCCATGTACTCGATCCCGCAGAAATGCGGACAGATCGATACGCCTTTCACAGCGCAGCGATGCTCCGTGGTCCCTTCGGCCTCGTTCCATGGGCACTTGTCCTGCTTCCGACAATCCGATCCGCGGGCGTCGTCAAATCGATGTCCATGTTGGCGCCGTCGAGTTTGCGAATCGCCTCGTTCCATTCAATCTCCTCACGAGCAAGTCGGCGCGCGGAATTACGGCACGATCTCGAGCGCGATCTCGGCCATCCGTGAGAATCCACGCTCCCGCTGCTCCGATGGCGTCGCCTCGTGGGTCACCAGGCTATCGCTGACGGTCAGAATCGAGAGGGCGTCGACCTGGAACTTCGCCGCAAGGGTGTAGAGCCCGGCGGTCTCCATCTCGACGGCGAGCACACCGAAGGCCGCCCACTGCCTCCATCCTTCCGGGTCGTCATGATAGAACGTATCGGACGTCAAGATGTTGCCTACCCGGACGCTGGCACCGTCGGCCTTGGCGACGTCATACGCCTTCAGGAGCAGATCGAAGCTCGCAGTCGGCGCGTAGTCCATCCCGTCGAACCGCAGTCGGTTGATGTGGGAGTCCGTCGAAGCCGACATCGCCAGCACGACATCCCCGATTCCAAGGTCGGGCTGGAGTCCGCCGCACGTTCCGACTCGAATCAAGCTCTTGACCCCGAACTCGCTGATCAGCTCGTGGACGTAAATCGAATGGGACGGAACCCCCATGCCGGTCCCCATGACCGATACGCGCTTGCCTCGATAGGTCCCGGTGTACCCCAGCATGCCACGCACTTCGTTGAAGCACGCCGCGTCCTCCAGCAGCGTCTCCGCGATGAACTTGGCTCGCAGTGGGTCGCCGGGCAGTAAGACGCTCGGGGCAATCTCTCCGGGCTTTGCGCCGATATGAGTGCTCACTCGCGACCTCCCTTCGTACTACTCAACACAGGCATACACGATCCTGTAGGCGCGGGCAAGGGCAGGGGGACGGGCGAGGAAAGTGAAAGGGGGCGACGCATGTCGCCCCCCGCTGCTCTCCTGGCTCAGGTGCCTGCTACATCGATCAGTCCGCGTGGCACTTCTTCCGCAAGCCGGCCTCGTTCTTGATGACAATCCGGTAGCGGCTCTTGTCGAGAATCCCCTCGCGGGCAAAGCGATTGAGCGCCAGGGTGGTGTTCTCGCGTGCCGATCCGATCATGTCGGCGAGCTCCTTGTGCGTCACGGAGAGGCCAATGAGGGTCCCCTCCTTGGTTTCCACGCCATACTCGTTGGAGAGCTTGAGGAGCTGCCTTGAGAGCCGTGCCTGGATGTCGCGGAACGCCAGGTCTTCAAGCGTCTCTTCGAATTCGCGCATCCGGGCGGCGAAATGCTGGACCAACTGCTGGAGGGTCGCCGAGTCCTCGCCGATCAGCTTCATGAAGATCTTCTTGTCGACGCACCGCAGGACCGTCTCCTCGATTGCCGTCGCGAGGTGACGCCGGTGCTTTTCGCCGACGAGGCACATCTCACCGAAGATCTCTCCCGCGTCAACGATCGTCAACGTCAGCTTCTTCCCGCTCTCGTCGAGGTAGGCGAGTTTCACGCGGCCGCGCTCCACGATATAGACGGAGCTGCTTGCCGTTCCCGGGTGGTAGATCGTCTCGCCGCGATCGACGTCGATGAGATCCCCGAGATCGGCCCACAGATCCGTGAAGCTCACCTTGTTGCTGGTGGTTGACAACATTCACCCTCCCTCTTTCGCTGCCGCAAGCCTACCACTGCATCGAGAGGGATGGTAGGAAAGGCAGGGCCCAATTAAGGGGAACTCCAGGGCTCGAAAGGTAACACGCGTCACCTGAAGAATGGAAGGCTGGGTAATGGGATGAAAAGGGATAGCGCGGCAAATCACTTGTGGTAGTTGGTCCAGTACTCCCTAGAAAGGAGGTGATCCAGCCGCAGGTTCTCCTACGGCTACCTTGTTACGACTTCACCCCTCTTGCGAAAGTTACCCTCGGCGCCCTCAGAAGGGCGACTTCAGGTACCCCCCACTCGGTTGGTGTGACGGGCGGTGTGTACAATCCCCGAGTACATATTCACCGTAGTGTGGCTGACCTACGATTACTAGCGATTCCGGCTTCATGAGGTCGAGTTGCAGACCTCAATCCGAACTGAGGGAGGTTTTTTGAGATTGGCTCCGCCTTACGACTTCGCGACCCTTTGTACCTCCCATTGTAGCATGTGTGTCGCCCTGGGCATAAGGGACATGATGACTTGACGTCATCCCCGCCTTCCTCCGGCTATTCACCAGCAGTCTCGCTAGAGTCCCCGGCATTACCCGCTGGCAACTAACGACAAGGGTTGCGCTCGTTTCGGGACTTAACCCTACATCCCACGACACGAGCTGACGACAGCCATGCATCACCTGTACTAGCTCCCTACCGAAGCAGGGTCGTCCCTGTTTCCAGTTCCTACCACTAGTATGTCAAGCCCAGGTGAGGTTCTTCGCTTACCATCGAATTAAACCACGTGCTCCACCGCTTGTGCGGGGACCCGTCAATTCTCTTGAGTTTTAGCCTTGCGGCCGTAATCCTCAGGCGGTTCACTTAACGCGTTAGCTTCGGCACCGACCTGTATAAGCGGCCGACACCAAGTGAACATCGTTTGGGGCGTGGACTACGGGGGTATCTAATCCCCTTTGCTCCCCACGCTTTCGCGCTTCAGCGTCGGTAGTAGGCCAGAGAGTTGCCTTCGCCATCGGGGTACCTCACAGTATCTACGCATTCCACCGCTACTCTGTGAGTTCCACTCTCCTCTCCTACACCCAAGTCTAGCAGTATCACCCGACCTTCCCCGGTTAAGCCGAGGGCTTTCACAGGTGACTTACAGGACCGCCTAGACGCCCTTTACGCCCAGTAATTCCGGATAACGCTTGCATCCTCCGTCTTACCGCGGCTGCTGGCACGGAGTTAGCCGATGCTTATTCCTGGGGTACCGTCATCGGACGAGCATTTCCTCTCGACCTTATTCTCCCCCCAGAAAAGGAGTTTACGACCCGAAAGCCTTCATCCCCCACGCGGTGTCGCTGGCTCAGACTTTCGTCCATTGGCCAATATTCCCCACTGCTGCCTCCCGTAGGAGTCTGGGCCGTATCTCAGTCCCAA
>CBFCYU010000170.1:0-3905 GCA_965602415.1 uncultured bacterium
GGAGCGAATGCTCCTTCTCCTCGATCGAGCTTCCGGATTCGCGCCCAATGAAGCGGCGCCTTCAGGATCGTTCCCGGACGAAGAAGCCCTGCTTCTTCGTCTCCGTGTCGATCGGAAATCGACGCGCGATCGACACGCGATCGACACGCGGACGACACGCCGCTTACGCCGCCATGGCACTGTAGCCCGCGTCAACGTGGTGCGTCTCGCCGGTGACACCGGAGGAGAGGTCGCTGAGAAGGTAGACGCCCGCCTTGCCGACCTCGTCGGTCTCGATGTTTCGCTGCAGTGGAGCGATCTCCGCGACGCGATCGAGCAACGCCCCGATCCCCTCGATCGCCATCGAGGAGAGAGTCCGGCATGGGCCGGCGGAGAGCGCGTTCACGCGGATTCCCACGCCCCCGAGCTCGGCCGCGAGGTAGCGAACCGTCGATTCAAGTGCTGACTTCGCGACGCCCATCACGTTGTAGCCCGCGGTTGCCTTCTCCGCGCCGTACGCGGTCATCGTGAGGATCGAGCCGCCGTTGGACATCAGTTCTGCGGCACGGCCCGCGACGGCGACGAGCGTGTAGACGGAGATGTCGAGCGCCTGGAGGAAGACGTCGCGCGGCGTCCGAACGAACAGCCCCGGCTTCAGATACTCGCGATCGGCGTAGGCAACCGAGTGAACAACGAAGTCCAGCCTGCCGAAGTCCCGCTTCACCGCAACGAACAGCGCGTCGAGATCTTCATCCTTCCCGACGTCGCACGGATGAAGCCATGGATCGGCCAGCCCGCCGCCCTCAATCGCCTTCCGCGCCCGCCGCTCCATCCTCTCGCCAGGCAAGTGCGAGAAGGCACACGTCGCCCCACGGTCGATCGCGTTTCGGGCGATGTGCCACGCAATGCTCCTCTCGTTGGCGACACCGAAGATCAACCCTGTCTTGCCTTCGAGCAAGCTCATGCCGCTACCTCCTCCGTCGGAGCGTCGACTTGTTACCCACGGTTCCGCTACGGTACCTCTGACGGCAGCCGACTGCAACGGACAAGCAACGGACGGGCGGACGATCTCCAGGAATGGTCCGTTCCCAATCGAGGCTGTATCCTGCGAGAATCGATCGTCACAGGAAAAGGGAGGGTGACATGTTCAGAATACTAATGGGCCTGATCGGCGTCGTCGGACTGGTCGTCGCGACGTCGCTCCTGTTCGGAGGGGGAAGCCTGCTCCTGCTCGACACCACGCTGACCGACGAAGGTGGGTTCATCAACAGCATCCCGTTCGATATCGAGGTCGACGGGTACGCCGTCATCGCCGACCCGGCGGAGATCCAGTTGACGCCCGACGTGCCGGTCGATCTCGGTGAAATCGCCACGCTCCGCATCCGCGCGACCCATGAGGATCCGACACAAGGGATCTTCGTCGGGGTCGCCGACACCGGGGATGTCGACACGTACCTGGGAGGGGTCCCGCACGCAATCGTCGAGGACCTCAATGATGAGTCGTTCTCTCTGACGTACCGCGTCGACGCATCCGCAGAGACGCCCGGATCGCCAGGAGAGCAGCCGTTCTGGATCAGTTCAACCCACGGTCCGGGAGTTCGGACCCTCGAGTGGGAGATCGAGACCGGAGACGTCTCGTTCGTGGTGATGAATGAGGACGCCACGGACGGCATCTCGTTCGAGGCGATAGTCGGGGCCCGCGTCCCGCTGATCCGTCCCGTCGGCACAAGCCTGCTGATCGGTGGCGTGGCCGCGCTCGCCGTTGGGACGATCCTCCTCGCGCTGGCGCTGTAGCTCGGAACGAGAACCCGGCAGCCGGCCCGACAGCTAGTCACCGGCGTGAATCGATTGGTCGATCCGGCGGAAGTCGTTCCGGTCGTACCCCTCCACCTCGAGCCGCTCGAAGATGCCCTCCAGCGTCTCTTCGGGGAGCGTCGGTGTGCGGCTAAGGACCCAGCCGTACTTGCGCAGCGGATGACCAACGACGGCGTAGCGGTAGTCCGGATCAAGATCGAGGATCCAGTAATCCCCCGGGAAGAACCAGCGCCCGAGAAGTCTCACGAAGCTGACCTTGAGCTTCGCCGGCTCGGACGGGTCGCGAACCCGGGCCCGGCCAACAATGCTGAACGTCGAGCCGTCCGCACGGTGGCACGCGTTTGTTACCTCGATTTGGCCGTCCGCCAAAAGATGATACTCGGCCGTCGTTCCCTGAACGCACGCACGCTCGAACGTCGTCGGGATGCTCGCCACGGCGTACCAGAGCCCCATGTACCGATCGACGTCGACGGCCTCCACCACCGCGGGCTGGTCGAGCACCCACCCGATGAACCCCATCGCGCCGATGGCGAAGATCGCCAGAAGTCCCCCCACGATCCTCATCGCTTCCCTCCTATCCCTCGAGACGAAACGCTACAACGTACTCCGCTCAAGCGAAAGAAGGCAAGGTCTCCGATCCGCGGGCGTTAGGGGGTGCCGGATAGGTCCGCACTGTCGAGGAGCTCCAGGAGGGGTCCCAGCTGCTCGCGGATCGAGTCGCAGTCCCATGACTCGTCGGTCCGCCGCATCAGGAACCGATGGGCCGTCGGGTTCGGGTCGACGATCTGGGTGAACGACATCATCAGCAGCGCGTCGGTCGCCCAAAGGATGACCTGCTCCGTCGACCACTCGATGGTACCGATGATCGTGTCGGGGTCGATGAGTCTCCCCTCCAGACGATAGCGGAACCGCTGCACGACGTACGTGTCTCCTCCGAACATCCCGACAATCGCCGCCGGGATCGTGAACCCGATCTGACCATCCTCGTCCATGTCCACCACACGTGGATCGCTCCGATAGGTGGGCAGCTCGTCGTTCACCGGATCGTCGAGCGCGGCACCGCGGATCTCGGTGTGCCAGTCGTGGACAAACCGCATCTCGCCTTCTTCGACACGCAGCTCCGCGCTACGAGGATCGGGCCGGATCGACTGCATCGTTGCATCCGGGGTGTCGGTCACGAAGAGTTCCGTCGAAACGTCGATGTCGGTGAAGCAGTACGCGTCCTCCAGGGTCAGCCGTGAATCGATCTGGCAGACTTCGGAGTACAGTCCGACCGTGGTGAGAATCGTCACCTCGCCGATGAACGGCAGCTCGGCGATCGCGACCAACCGTTGAACCGTCACCCACCGCCCCGAGAGATCGGGGAACGGTTCTCCGGTCGAGAGCGCGCCGCCCACGCAGGGATACGCCATGGCGGCAAGGACGATCAAGGCGATGGCGAAACGCACACCCCTCACGGACATCCGGATTCTCACGATGGCCTCCTTGGGTCCTCATCCTAGCCGAGCCGCCGTCGAGTCCAACCCACGAGCGATCGAAATGGTCGTCAAGGGACCGGTTGTGAGCGAGTCGGATTCGCCCTACATTGACGGCGCCATGCACACATCCAGCACGGATCAAGCGTGCCCGAATGCAGACGGCATCCACTCCCGGACACAGACGTCCTCTATCGAGCACTCCTCGATCGGGACAGTCGGTTCGAGGGGCTGTTCGTCGCCGGAGTGAAGACGACGGGGATCTTTTGCCGGCCGACGTGCCGTGCCCGCAAGCCGAATCCAAAGGACGTCGAGTTCTTCGCCATGCCCCGCGACGCGTTGCTCAACGGTTACCGCCCGTGCAAGCTCTGTCGACCGATGGGGCTTCCGGACGAGGTGCCCGACTGGCTGCAGCCGCTCCTCGATGAGGTCCACGCGCATTCGGAGCGCCGGCTCTCCGATCAGGATCTTCGGCAGCGTGGGCTGGAACCTCACTGCGTCCGGCGTTGCTTTCAGAAGCACCACGGGATGACGTTCCACGCCTACTGCCGAGTGTTGCGGCTCGGCCTGGCGTTCGGCAGGATCCGCGATGGGGAAGACGTCGGGCCGACCGCGTTCGGTTCGGGGTACGATTCG
>CBFCYU010000171.1:0-3895 GCA_965602415.1 uncultured bacterium
CAGTTCGACGAACTCGTCGACCTCGTCGAGCGGATCCGGTTCGACCACCTCGGCGTCTTCCGCTATTCGAACGAGATTGGCACACGAGCCGCGGAGATGCCCGGACAGATCTCCGAACGAACCAAGACCAAGCGCCAGAAGGCCCTGATGCTCGCCCAGCAGAGGGTCGTCCTCGCCAAGAACCGATCGATGCTCGGGAAGGTCGTCGAGGTGCTGATCGATCGCCCGAGCGACGAGGCCGGACTGTGGATTGGCCGCACACGAACCCAGGCGCCGGATGTTGACAGCGTAACGTTCGTGCGCGCCGACGAAGTCGCCGCCGGTGATTTCGTCGAGGCGCAGATCGTCGACGTCGCCGGGTACGATCTGATCGCTCAGGCCTGAGACGAATCCTCGAGGATTCGCTCGATCAAACCCTCGAGCCGCTCGAAGTGGGTTCCGCGCCAGTAGAGCTTCCCGCACGCTTCGCATTGGACGTACTCGTCAAGCCAGCGGGCCGTCTTCGGCGGGATCTCAGCCGCGACGGCCTCCTTCTCGACTACTTCGAGCCTGCCGTTGCACGCCGGACACCGGGAGAACCGCCGCACGCTGGTGGCGAGATCGAACCGGCGGAGGACCTCGCGCGCCTGCTCGATCGGGTCGGTCGACCGGACCCAGTAGCCGTGCGTCACCCGGCCGTGCTTGAGGAGCTGCCGATCGCGAGTGAGGAGGATCCTCCCTTCGCTAGCGGAGATCTCCACCAGCTGTGCGTCGTCGTACTCGTTCGAATGGAGCACATCGAATCCGAGAAGCCGAAGGAACCGTGCGAGTCGTCTCAGGTGCACATCAGCGACAAACGCGGTCCGCCGAAGGGGCGCCTCACGCAGGCGAACGACTGGGCCGATGTCGAGGCTCTCGAATACGGGGTAGACGGAGACGTGGTCGTCGTCGGCGAGTCGGTGGTCGAACCCGACCGACGCGCCGTTCACGAGAATGAGATCGACCTCGACGTGCGGGACACCGAGCGACTCGATCGCGTCCTTGACCGTCGGGGAAACGTGAAACCGATACAAAATCTCGGCCTTTCTCTGCTCAGGCCGCAAGAAGTCGTTCAGCTCGGCGTAGAAACGAAAGGTCGCCTCACTCGCTTCCATCGGCCCACTGCTCGACATCGTCGACCAGACGTTGAACCCGCTCGAAGAACCGCCCGGCGTGGATCCCATCCATCAGCCCGTGATGCGCATGGACGCTCAGCGGCATCGGTCGACGGTCCACCTCGGTTCGGTAGCGCCCCCAGGCGATCCGCGGGATCGAGTCGGGCGGAGAGAGCGGGACCGGGTGCATCATCGAGGTAAACGAGACCCACGGGATCGCGGTCATGAACAGGAAGTCGTCGCGCTCCGGCTCGTCGTCGATCGACGGATCCCGGCGCGTACATTCGATCGCCTCGATCGCCGACCGAACGAATACCCCGGCATCCTTGACGTACTCGATCGTGCAGAAGGCGAACAGGTCGTTCTCCGTCAACACGGTGACCGACGGGTGGACGACACGATGCTCGATCACATCGTCGCCCCGGATCCGATGTCGAAACTCGGGGATCTCGTTCGCCGCCCGCGCGAGCAGATAGACAAGATGCGCCGTGAACGACGCCCCTCTCTCCCGAACGGCGCGGACAAGGGGCTTCACGTCGACGTCTGCACAGAGGTTGAAGTAGGGATAGGCGAGCCCGCGGAAGAGTTCGAAGTGCTTCCGGCGCGGCCAGCTTCCGAGATCGATCCGCCGCACGTTTTCGTTCAAGATTCCTCCCGCTTCCGCTCCCGTCTACGATAGCCGAACCGAACCAGCGCGGCCACGCCCCGAAGCGCCCACCGTCTCCGCACAGGCACTTCACAACAAGCCCGCACCTGGGCAGTATCGTGTGCGAGCGTCATGAGGAAGGCAAGCTGGATGACTCGAAAGCGGAAAATTCTCCTCTGGGTTCTCGGGATCGTGAGCGTCGCAATCGGCGGCCTGGTCGTCGCGTTCGTCCTCTCGTCGCCGACTGTCGCCGATCTCCCACTCGATGTCGAGACGAAGGCAATCCCGAGCAGTTGGATTGAGCCTGTTGAGGCCACGCCCAGTACTCCGGAAGACGAGACGGAGGAAGCCGAGGGCGAGATCCTCGCCGACACGCAGGCGGAGTCGACGCCGGGACCCTATGTCTCGACCGGCAAGCTCACGATGATCGGAGACGGGAAGCCGTTCGGCGAAGAGGCCTACGAGCTGACAATCACCGAGGATCGTGCGACCCTGTACTCGACAGGGAGATTCTGGTTCAAGGTGGTCCTCGCAACGATCCAGGTGACGTTCGAGCAGACCCTCGAGGGAGACGGGGACCTGCGCCCCGTGATGTACGTCGCGCAATTCCACGCGCCGCTCGGGTTCGATCGGAGCGTCCGCGCCACGGTCGAGAACGACCGAGTGACTGTTGAGGGGGCGAACGAGGCTGAGGAGATTTCGATTGACCCGGAGAGGACGTTCACTCTGGGGACGTTCAGTACCTACGTTCTCCTGCCACGGCTGTTCGCGCTTCGGCGCGACAACGGGTCGGCGTCGTTCGAGGTCCTCGTCTTCGGCGGCCCGCCGAGCCAGGGATCCAACGCCGAGTCCACCGAGGACGGACTGCCCGTGATGACCGTTGAGCGGACCGGAACCGCATCGCTTCGCGCGGGGGACGTCCTGTTCGACGCCGATTGCTATCTCGTTTCGAGCGATCTCGGTGACAGCGAGCTGTTCGCCCGAGGCGACGAGTTTCTCGCCTTCCGGGCTGGTGACGGAGACGATTCCCTGTGGGTCTACCGCTCGGATTTCTTCCCCGACGGGCTTGAGATCGTCGATTTGACCTCCCTTCGTTAGCACCGCTGCCTTCTTCCTGCCCGAACCTTGCCACGAGGAATCGTTCCCGGTAGCCTGCGTGCTGCTACGCAGCACGGAGCGCTGCGATGCAGCGCGATCCTTGCCGTGCAGACCGGCGGCCGGTAGCCTGCGTGCCGCTGAGCGGCACGTGGCTACTGTGCTGCGAATTCTTGCTGTGAGATTCTGCAGGCAGTAGCCTTCTCAATGACGCGGGGGAGGCGGTCGGCGGATGCACCGAGGAGTCTGGAATCGGCGGGCGCTGTCGCTCATTCTACTCGCTGTCTACGTCGCCGTCGGGGCAAGCGCAGCGCCGCTTCGGATCGGGATCTTCGCCGATCTGCACGCCCACGACACGAACTCCCCGCTCGATCAATTCGAGATGGTCGACTGGGCCGGGCGCCTTGAGGCCTGCGTCGACGCGATGAACGCGTGGCCTGCCGATCTGATGATCGAGCTCGGCGACTTCATCAACGGACGATTCGTCCTCGGGGCAGAACTCGGCGATCCCGAACGGATTCCGACGATCCTGTCAGCGGCCGACGCCGCCTACGCGGGGTTCGACGGTCCGCGGTACTACGTCCTCGGCAACCACGATCTCAGCGACCTCACCAAGGATGCGTTCCTCTCGCTCGTCGATGCGGAGGCATCGACCCTCAGCTTCGACGCGAATGGCTACCACATCGTTCTCCTGGACGCGCAGTACCGGGCGGATGGAACCGATCGAGGCAAGGAGTTCTGGTACATGCAGGGATTCGTTCCCCCGCTGGTCCTCGACTGGCTCCGGAACGACCTCGCGTCGACCGAGCTCCCGACGATCGTCTGTCTGCACCAGCGACTGGACCTGGAGTTCGAGATCCGGCACGGCGGGCCCGAGGTCCTCAACCACGACGAGGTCCGCGCGGTTCTCGTCGAGGACGGCGACGTCATTGCCGTCTTCCAGGGGCACGACCACCAGGGCGGATATTCCCACATCGACGGGATCCACTACGTCACGTTCACGGCGCTGATCGGTCGGATC
>CBFCYU010000172.1:0-3891 GCA_965602415.1 uncultured bacterium
TCAGCTAGTGCGCCGTGAGGAGAACAAGAATGATCCCTTGGGTGTCCGCCATCGGTTCGAGCGCCTTCCCGACCAGGGCGCACGGACACGGCTCCGGGCCGTTCCAGCGCATCGCGTGGCCGGGCGTGGAGGATGTGACGAGTAGATCGCCAGGCAGGATCGGCCCGCCTTCGTCGGTCACCTTGACGGGGACGATCCCCGTGAGGGCGAGGAGAGCTTGTGAGGGGTAAGTGGCGAGTAGTGAGTGGGAAGTAGTGAGGGGTGAGCCCAATACGATCCCCGGTTCGGTGGAGACGACGCCGGCGACGAGCGGCGAGCAGGCGGCCTGAGAACGGCGGCACGCCGAGAGACAGGTCGGATCGAGCTCGAGGACTTCGCCGGCTTCGACCGGCTCCGACACGGTCACCCACTCAGCGACATCGGCTGCCCCTGTCGCGAAGCTGGCTGCGTGGAAGGTCGCGTCAGCGAAGACCCTCCCGCTCGCATCGACGCGGAACGTCGCCGCGGTCGGCGAGACGACTTGAATCTCGATCTCGTCGGCGGGGCTGTCCGTCGCATTGCTGTCCGTCACGACGAGGTCAATGATGTGGGTCCCGACGGCCAGGTTCACGACCGGCGTCGGGGTCGTGGCGATCTCGGTCCCGCCTTCTTCCCAAGAGTAGGCCGTGAGCGAGCCGTCCGGATCGTACGAGTCCGTTCCATCCAGTGTCACCGGCTCGACGCCCCATCCGCCGGCCGCCGTGTCCACGACGTACCGATCGGGGCCGGCGTCGGCGATCGGCGGATGGTTGTACGTCGCGTACTTGAGTGAGCCGTAGGTTACGTTCGGGTCGTAATACGCGATGTACGACGATCCGCCCAGCACGAGCGATGTCGAACAGGGAGCCTGCCCGGCCATCGTTTCGATGGTCTCGGGATGCCAGGTCGATCCGTCGTACCACGTGTACTTCAGCTGGCTTTGGGTCGAGGTCGAGTTGTAGACGATGTAGGCGATATGGGGCCTGTCCTTTCCGTCCAAGGCGAGCGAGGTGAACAGGCAGATCTCGGGATGCGAGAGGTCCTCGACGACTTCCGTGTGCCAGTCGCTGCCGTCGTACCAAGCGCGCTTCAAGTCCTCCGCTGCGTAGCTGATGTGCGGTCGGTCGGAGGAGTCCACTGCCAACGACGGGTCCATCCCGCAGAAGCCGCTCGACTGATCGACCGTGTAGTGGTCCCAGGTCGAACCGTCGTGGTGCGAGTAGCGGACCCCCTCATCGCTGCCGTCATGGAAGTGGTAGGCGACGTGCGGATGATCCCCTGTGTCGAGAGCGAGCGAGCAGTCGGCGACGGCGTCCAGGGTGGTCGAAAAGGTCAACGACTGCCACGATCCACTCCGCCACTTGTAGTACAGGCTGGAGCCGCCGGTCACGGTATGCGCGATGTGTGGGCGATCGCTGGAGTCGAGGTCGATCGATGTCGAGGTGATCGCCGTGGAGATTGCGACCACCCCATTGTCCCACGTCCCAGTGCGCCAAGCGTAGTCCAGTGCGGTGGTCGTGTTGTTGTAGTAGCTGATGTATGGATTGTCGCTCGAGTCCAGTGCCATCGAGCAGAACTGGCCCACGTTGTCGGTGGAGACGGCCGTCTCCATCCATCCGCCGAGCCAGTTTCGGTAGTAGTACATCAAGTCATAGGAGCTGGTCCTCAGGCAGGCGATGCGCAGGTAGCCGGCCGAATCGACGACCGCGGACGGATACATCCCTTCGTCGATCAGACTCGATGCGTTGATGGTGATGACACTCCATGCCCCCGTCACTGAGAGAGACGAAATGAGCAGGAGAAGGCCGACGCAGGCGCACACGAGCAACCGAGAGAGACGAAGGAGCAGCGAACGGTACAGCCTCGGGAACCGGTTCGAACTCACCAGACACACCTCCAGCACGGATTCGGACAACCAGGGGAACGTGCGTTGCGTCGACCGCGGCACCCTGAGGCACCACTGGGAAGAACCAAGCGAGACCGTGCAGTAACCGTACTTCCGATTCCCTCAGAGAGTCAACTCTGAGGTTATCGGCAACGTGTGTACGGTCAGATCTTGATTCTTAGGGTTTCTCAGGGTGCGAACGGCGCGGTCACCAAATGTCGCCCACTGTGAAGCCCTCGGGGAAGGGATCGTCTTCCTGCAGTTCGTAGTCGGCCTTTCCGGTGATCCAGGCCCGGCCGGTGATTGTGGGGACGACCGCTTTGTAGGGTCCGATCTGAGTTTCTTCAATGAGGCGCCCGGTGAAGATCGTGCCCAATATGCCCTCGTGGTTGAAGTCTTCGTTCAACCGCAGTTTTCCCTTGGCGTGGAGGGCGGCCATCTTGGCGCTTGTCCCGGTGCCGCACGGTGAGCGGTCGATCGCACCGGTCCAGGTGGCCGGTCGGTCCCAGTCGAGCTTTCCGGTCGAGACCACTACCGCGTTCTTCATGTGGGCCTCGGGGCGGCTTGGCGGGGCGGACAGGACGGCTATCGTTATGCCCTCGAAGCCGGGCTGGTCCGGGTGTGCAACGGGGAGCTGCTCCCGGGCGGCGGCTTTGACCATTTCGCCAATTCGAACGATGTCGCGTCCGCGATCGGGAGCGATCTCCAGACCAAGTGACGGGGCGTCAGCGATCACGTAGAACATGCCCCCGTAGGCTACGTCTACGGTCACCGTACCCAGTTGCGGGACTTCAACGGCAGTGTCGAGATGGACCGCGAAGGACGGTACGTTGCGGAACGTGACGCCGCGGACCCTTCCGCCCCGGCACTCGGCCCGCACGCGGATCAGGCCGGCGGGCGATTCCAAAGTCAGTTCGGTGACAGGCTCGTGCATCTCGACGATGCCCGTCTCCAGCAGGACGGTCGATACGCAGATCGTATTGGTGCCCGACATTCCAGGATACTCTGTCTGCTCCATGATCACGTAGCCTGCGTCGGCGTCGGGACATGTTGGCGGAAGGATGAGATTGCAGTTGGCCGCCGGATACCCCCGAGGCTCGCGGAGCATGAGCTTGCGCAGATTGTCTCCGTGGTCGCGGATATGCTCCATCTTCTCGAACATCGTATCCCCGGGCACGTCGGAGACTCCGCCCACAACTACGCGCCCGGGCTCGCCGCAAGCGTGGGCGTCGACTGCTTGTATCGTTCGTTCGAGGCGCATGGTGTCTTCCTTACGGTTCCCTGATCACAGGATACCCTCCCTGGTCGGGAAGCTCCGGGGACATAGTACGAAACTTCCGTCTGCCGTTCTTCCAAGCTTCGCGAAACATGGACCTCATGCCTGGAGAACGGCGTCCGCCGTTCTCTTCACGCCTCGATGATGTGTCGAGGCGCCAGTTGCCCCGGCAGCTTCACCGCCGTAGGATGGCACGCAAGGGTACCAAGGTCAATCTGAGAATAGGAGCGAGCGAAACGCGTAGCGAGCGGGGCAAACTGCGCGAGGAGCCCCACGAGACTGATGCGCATGAACGCACACGAGTCATTGTTCGGCGGAGTCGCCTGAGGGGGTATCTTGAGCTGGCAACTTGCTGTGATCGTCGCGGTCGCGGTTGCTGCCGCGGGAATCTTGTCTTCGGCCGTTGTTCGCGTATTCGCACGATCGTCGTCGACTAGCGGTCGCTTGCGACCGGCGAGCGACGTGGAGTCGGCCCTCGTCGGCGGGACCGTCCCTGCCGGCGTGCACGTCTTCGATGGTTGGTCATACCGTGTTTCCGCTCGTTTCGCGGGCAGGGTTCGCGTTGCCGTCTACCCGGAGACCGTCACGGTGACCGGCCCTCGAGTCCCCAAGGGGCTCTACGTTTTTTGGATGTGGCTTCAGACGCTGCTTCTGGCTGCGACGTTCCCAGCGCTTGCTGCCTCTGTCGTGCTGCTCGATTGGCGCTGGCTCG
>CBFCYU010000173.1:0-3881 GCA_965602415.1 uncultured bacterium
CTCCTTCCGCGTTATCCTTGCGATGGTCCGTTTGGACCGCTTGAGGACGATCCGCAACGATCGTCCGACCTTGCCCGCTCGCGAGGACTATCGAGATGACTCGTACCCGCGAGCGGGCCCCTTTCGAACTAGTGCGTCGCTGCTTGCCACCTCCCAAAAAAGAAAAGACCGCGGTCTCCCGCAGTCTTCTTCCAGCTCCCCGCTGCTTCTTCCGTTCGCTAGTTGTCTCTAGCGCGCAGCGTAGGAACCGGACTCGAACCAAAACCAATAGAAGCAGGTGCCGTTCGAACTCAATACGCCATCTCGGCGACTCACTGCCTCCATCATAACCCAGCCACTATAGAACGACATCCGCGGCTTGTCAAGCTTCGTATCCATGTAATGCTGTACAGGATAGAACTTCCGATGGACACGTCCCACTGCCGTGCTTCACCACACACGGCAGACATCGCAGGTTCACCGGCCGTCCACCGACTCGGATTACGTCCTCGGCACGCTGAGAAGTCACGAGGGCCCGAGGATGACCGTACGCGCCCCGGGCTCTCGGCATTCCCTGTTCGTCAAGTCGACCGCTGCCTTGCGGTTGGGACCAGGCGACCGTATTCTCTCCGGTGTTACGAAACTACAGGGAGTGTTACTCAGTGTCCAAGACGATCCGATTTAGCGTGTCGATCGAAGAGGATCTCATCGAAGTCTTCGACGACCTCTGCCGTCGACGAGGTTGGACGAATCGATCCGAGGCGATCCGCGACGCGATCCGACGTCAGTTGGTCGAGCACGAATGGGACGCTGGACAGGAGGTCGTCGGCGTGATCACGCTCCTGTATGACCATCATGGGTCGGGCTTGTCACAGAAGCTGACAGAGATTCAGCACCACGCGCTCGATGCCGTCATCTCGACGACGCACGTGCACATCGACGAGGAAAACTGCCTTGAGTTCCTTGCGGTCCGAGGGGAGGCGCGCGCGATCGAGCGACTCGCTCATCGGCTGATCGGCCTCAAGGGGGTCAAGCACGGCGAACTCACCGGAACGTCCACAGGGAAGAAGATTCGGTAGGAAAAGGAGGAAAAGCATGAAGCGCATCGCGCTGCTCGTCGGGATCGGGCTGCTGTGGATCGGAGTGGCGGTCGGAGCCGAGACGGTCGTTTCGACGCATGCCGTGCTGGCCGAATTCACGCAGGCCGTTGCGGGAGAAGCGGTCGAGGTCGTTGCGATCATCCCGTCCGGCTTCTGCCCGTCGCACTACGACCTATCGCCGAGCGACCTGGCGGCCGTGTTGGACGCTTCGGTGATCCTCTACTCGGGCTTCGAGCCGTGGATCGAGACGCTGGCCGACGCAGCGGGGAGCGCCGCCGCGGTGATCCAGCTTCCGGGGGAGTGGAACACGCCGGAGACCGCCGTCGCAAAGGTCGAGGCAATCCGGGACCTGCTCGCGGAGCGGTTCCCGGCGCTCGCTGCCGGCTTTGCTGCGAACGCAGACGCCTACATCGGGGAGCTCCGCGCGCTCGGGGGCGCGTTGCAGGAGCGGGCCGAGTCCGTCGGGGTCTCCGGGGTTGCCGTCGTCTGCATGGAGTGGCAGGCGGACTTCGCTTCCTGGCTTGGCTTCGATGTAGCGGTCACGTACGGGATTCCGGAAGGCTTGTCGCTGCGGGACCTCGTCGTCCTCGCGGAGGCGGGCAGAGCGGCTGACGCACAACTCGTGATCGACAACCTCCAGAGTGGGGTCGACTTCGGGGCGAAGCTGGCGCGAGAGGTCGGGGCGGTCCACGTCGTCCTGTCGAACTTCCCGGGGGCGATGCCGTACACGGCGACGTTCCTCGACTTGCTGACGCGGAACGCCGAGGCGCTCTTCTCGGCGATCGAGCCGTTGGAGTAAGGAGACACGGTGAAGACGCTCACGATCGACCCGAGGGACGCGGATCTGCGTGCGATGATCGAACGCGGGACGCTCCTTCACGGCCACCTCGGCCCGTTCCTCGTGGCTGGAATTCGGATGGGTCTCCTGGCCCTTAGGCTGCTGAACAGCTCCGGCTACTTCGGGCTTTCGGCCGAGTCGGAGGCCGGTCGGACGACGCCACTCTCGTGCCTCAATGACGGCGTGCAGATCGGTTCGGGTTGCACTGCGGGGAAGGGGAACCTGCGCGTGATCGGAGAGGGAAGGCCGCGCGTTCGCTTCGTCGCCGACGACGGGCGAGAGATCGCGATCGAGATCCGACCGGAGATCGTCGACTCCTTCCGCGGCTCGGACACGATCGCGAAGGCCGGTGAACTGGAGACGATCCCCGAGGAGGAGCTGTTCGAATGGACGATGCCGTCGTAGCACTAGTCGACGTTCGGGCGACCTACGAAGGGGAGCGCCACGCCACGCTTGCCGGGGTGACGCTTTCGGTGTCTCCGAAAGAACAGCTCGCGATCACCGGCCCGAACGGGGCGGGCAAGACGACGATCCTCGAGGTCATCAACGGGCTGCTGCCGATTGCGTCCGGATGCGTTCGCGCCCTCGGCCAGGAGGTGACGCCTGCGAGCCACCGACTCCGCGTGCGGATTGCATATGTACCCCAGAACCTCTTTTTCCCCCCGGACACGCCATTTCTCGTGCGCGACGTTGTTCTCGCCGCGCGGTTCGGAAGGACGAAACGGTGGGGCCTCTCCGTGGCGGCGGACCGTCGGCACGTCGATCATGCGCTCGCGGCCGTCGGGATCTCCGACCTCGAAGCGAGGCCGGTGGGGCGTCTGTCGGGAGGTCAACAGCGAAAGACGCTACTCGCCCGCGTGGTTGCGCAGGAGGCGAGGCTCCTCCTCCTCGATGAGCCGACGGCGAACCTCGATCCGGAGGCGAAGCAAGAAGTGGCCGAGTTGGTCGCGTTGGTCCGACAGGAGCTCGGTGCGGCGGCCGTCGTCGTCAGCCACGAAGCAGGACCGCTGCTCGACGCGTCGAATCGCGCCGTGACCGTCGAGGCTGGCCGGATCGTCGAGGAATCACGCCGCCGGCATCGAGTCCTCTCCATGTCTCAGTAGGAGATCCACGTCATGTTCGGACTCCCTTGGCACATCCTCCTGCCGACCCTGCTTGGGAGCCTCCTCGTCGGAGCGATGTGCAGCTCGATCGGCACATTCGTGGTGCGAATGAAGCTGTCATCACTCGGGTTTGCGATGTCCCACGCGGCGTTCGCCGGCGCGGCGCTCGGGCTGATGATCTCGGCTGTCGATCCGATCTGGACGGCGATCCTGTTCGCTGTGCTCATGGCGGCGGCGCTCGGTCCGATCGCGGACCTGTCTCGTCTTCAGGTCGACACCGTCGTCGGCGCGACCTTCCCGTTGACGATGGCCCTTGGGCTGATTTTTATCAAGAAGGCCCCGAGCTCGGGGATCGGAAGCGGTGCCCTGTCGCTCCTTTGGGGGAGCGTGCTCGGGATCACGATGGGGCAGGTCTACGTCCTTGCGGGGGTTTTCGCGGCGACGCTGGGCGTCCTCTTCCTGTTCGGAAAGCAGTTCTTCTCGCTTCTTCTCGACCGGAAGCTCGCCAGAGCGTCGGGGCTCAATACGGCGCGGGCGTTCTACATCTTGCTGTTCCTCGTCGCGATCGTCGTCGCCGTCTCCCTTCGGGTGACCGGCGGTCTTCTGATCTACGCGCTGATGATTCTTCCGGCTTCCGCGGCGTTCCAGTGGGCGTACGACATCAAGAAGGTCTTCTTGATTGCCCCGCTCCTTGGGATCCTCTCTTCTCTGTGCGGGTTCCTCCTTTCGCTGTGGGCGGACCTGCCGATCGGTGCGGCGATCGCCCTCTGCTGCGCAGCGATCTTCTTTGGCTCGATCTTCTTCTCGCCCAAGCGTCGTCGCGCGAGAGAAGGTTGACACGCCACCAACCATGAGAAGGAG
>CBFCYU010000174.1:0-3860 GCA_965602415.1 uncultured bacterium
CGCTTCGAAGGATGAACGAAAGATCCCAGTCCGCGTCCGGTGTGCGGCACGTAGACGATGTGGTTGTCCTTGCCCCGAACTGGCGGCCTGAAAGGCCGGGTCTCGCCTGGGTTCGGCAGGTCGCCGTCGTGGTCGGGGAACACCTGCTTCCAGTTGCAGCCTTTCTCCCCGCAGTGTTTCCGGATCTCGTCGATCAGCTTCTCTCCGAGTGTTCCCCTGTCGTCGCAGCCGCCTAGTTCCTCCGCCTTCCTCTCGTGAGGCCAGTCGCGAACGGCCATGTGCCGCATCACGTAGATGTGCGCGTAGGTGCGCTCCTGTTCTTCATCCTTGGAGATTGGCACCCAGAGCCGTTCGGTGTCAACAGTGTACTTCCAGGTGATGGCTGGGTTGACCATGCGGAATCGGACGGCAAGCGAGCGCTCAGAGCGCTCGATCCACAGGTCGATCGGCGGTTCATCCGGCTTGCGCTGGTTGTCATTCAGCCATGTTTCCAGATCCTTCAGCTGTTTGATGAGACAAGCCGCCTCGTTCTCGCACGCGACAACCTGTTGGGTGGCCTTCTTGTAGCCGTTTCTCGCCAGATAATCCCACCACAGGACGGCCGAGAAGGCGTTCCGCGATCCACCAAGCGTCGTGTCGGCCGATCCGATGTACCCCGCGGTATCCGGGGGATTGAGCTGGTAGCCGACTCGCGTCATGTAGACCGACCCCGGCCAGGGCGCACCAGCCCACTTGTGCATCGAGGTGCAGATGCTCATCACTGCCTCGTTACGGAAGTCGAAGATCGGCCCCTTGCGGATGGGCTCCTCAATGATCTTTCGATTCCTGTAGACGTTGATTTTCCTCCCTTGATTGTGGGCCATCTCGACGTAGGGCATGTAGCCCGCACCGAGCGCTCCGTCCACGTGAAGCCAGAACCCGCGCCTTCGATCGTAGAGGCTCTTGTCCTCGTCGCTGTAGCGGACGCGGCGCTCCCAAAGCCACGGGAACCGGTAGCGCAGATCGTTCAGCATCCGGTTGACCGCGGGCACGTCGTCGTAGGTGCCCTTCCAGGTTGAACCGTAGTTACAGACGATGATCGGCGGATGGCCTCGCTCGACGAAGAAGGTGACTAGTTCACGCAGGGCGTCGACGTCGATCGATCCCGAACACTCGTCGCCGTAGTTGTCGGATGGAACCTCGTCCGGCCACTCCCCGTTCTCGGTAATCGGACACTGTCCAGGATAGCGCGCTCGTCCCTCGGCCGCGAAGGTGGTCAGTTCGAGGAAGCGAACCGACTTGATCACCGAGTAGTGCGTATCCTCGGAGTAGAAAGCGATCGGACGGTAGGCGTTCTTCGCCTCGGGCTCGGGCAGGGCCTCAGCGTAGTAGAACTGCTTGTCCTCCGTCAACTCCGGGTTCGGGTCCTCGATCAGCGCGCGTCCCTTGAGGTAGTCCCGGGCGTTGAACAGGCCATAAAGGTTCGCCTCGGTCGATCCCATCGATAGGACGTACCCCCACTGGCGCTCGGGGAACCGCTCCCCCGGCTCGTCGGCGCGGTGGGGCCAATCGTTGTTCCACAACGCAGCGAAATAGTCGACCACCGCACGCTCGCAGAACTTGGTATTGAGCGTGCAGATCCCCGTCTGGAAAGGATCACCGATGTTGTTTGCGTGGATGTTCATCATCCACGCAAGATCGTCATCATCCCCCTTTGCTTCTTTGTCGCCGCGGTAGTGGAGGTCCTGGTTCAACTGGTAGCCGGTGAAGTATTCGTGCTGCTCCTTGAGGAAGTTCCGAAGTTCCTTGTGTGCCTTCTTTCGATCATCCTCGCTCAATCCTCCCGGCGGGATTTCGAATTTCGTGTAGTCGATCTTGTAGTAGTGATGACCCGAATTGTCGTTCTCCTTCGGAGGCTCCGGAGACACCACGCCGGGAGGCGGCACCTGCGGATACACATCCACGGGGTCGTCGATCGGCGAACTCACACAAGCCCACTCTGGCACCTGTTCGCCCCATGTCTTTCGATTGGGGCCGGGCCCGTAGGGTATGCCGGGGTTCCCCTTGTCACGCGGATCGCAGTTGATGGGTCGTTTGCGCTTCTGTTCCTTGTCCATTCTCGCGCCTCCTTACATCTTGGGACTCGTCTCCTGCAGACAGGCGAGCAAGCCAATGCCTTCTTCCGGTTTCATCGGTGGTGCGTGCGTCGTACCGTCCCGGAATCCTTGAGCTGTGGAAGACGCCGATTGAAGGGTCGTTTGAAGATCCAGTTGTAGAGCATCATCCGGCTTGGCAGCGGCTCGTTCATCGGGACCAGGTGCCCTGCATCGACGATCAACACCTGGGTTAGGTTCTTGCACGCCTTGTAGTAGCCGAGCGTACGATTGGGCGGATCGACCCACACGCTGCGATCGAGCTTCTTCCAGTCGGTCTGGGCTCTCCACTCGAGGTCTTGGAGAATCTTCTCGGTCCCGGTGTAGCCGCACGCCATGTCGAAATTGCCGTCGTAGAACAACATGCGGTAGCCATGGTTGACGAGATCCTTCAGCAGCCCCGACGAATCGATCATGTTGTCGGCGACCAGCGCCTTGGCCACGTCACCCTCGTCGTCGGAGGTCTCCCACTTGATGTCATCCGGGACGTGGAGCGCCTTCTTCACCGAGGTGCGGTTGAGGTAGATTCCCAACAGGTCGGTCGACAATCCGGTCCAACGTCGCACATCGTAGATGTCGGGATTCCCGCCGCAGGCGAGGACGTCGGACATCACCTTGTTGCCCAGCCTGACAACCTCGCTCCAATCTGGCTCGGCCTGGTGTAGAGCGTCGCGGAACGTCTTGTGCTCTGCCTCGATGATTCCCCTCTGCCTGGTGTCGAGGAACCCCATCTCGAATCCGAAGTCGATCTGATCCCGAAGATGCTGCTCCGGCTTGATCCAGCCGTCCCCGATGGCCAGGCCCACGAGATTTGGCTTGAGACCCTCCCCTTCGTAATCCATGATCGCCGTTGCGATGTTGGGAACGTACTTCCCGGCGTAGCTTTCGCCCGTCAAGTAGATCGGACACGCAGCGTACTCAGGATGAAGATGCAAGAAGCCCTGAAGTGCCTTGATGAACAGCTCGCTGAGTTCGGGTTCGTCTTTCACGAAGTGCTTCGGATCGGATTGCGAGTAGCTGTAGCCAGTGCCCAACGGCTGATCCCAGTAGAGCAGATGGACCTTTTCGTTCCACGCGTTGGGATTCTCTACGATTGTGCCGGTGTCGTTGTTGGTCAGAAGATAGGGACCGTTCTCCATGAACAGCCCGATCAACGAAGAGGATCCCGGCCCGCCGTTCAGCCAGATCACCAGAGGTATCTCTTCCGGGTTCGGCGCAGGTTCCTCCTTCTCAAGGCGCGCCTTGCGGCTCTCGAAGAACCAGTAGAACATCCAGTCTTCCTTTTTCTTATCCACAGCGACATGACCCGCGTAAGACACAACGTCCACCTCGATCGTCTTGGTATCGATCACGTTCGCAGGGATCGTGGTCACCGAGTCTGTGGGTACGGGTTTGTCATTCATGCGGCCTCCTCGCGATGATTCCACCTGCTGCTTCGCAGAGTGCTCTTCCTCACTTCGCCTGGAAGGTATCAGGAGGCCTGCTATTCGTCAAATATCTGCAAACGAGATCAGTCCCCATTGAGGTGCATGACTCCAATGACCGGCGCGCAGACCTTCGTCTCCACTGTCGGACGCGACCACACAGGATGAAGCGAACAACACCCAACCAACCGCGCGAGGATCACGGGATGGACCTGTGCGGATGAATAGGAACTGCACCCGGGCGTGTCAATATGGCACCCTGTGGAACACGAAGCTGAGGTGCTGTAGAGGAGTCCATGAGATG